>CAYHRZ010000528.1:0-4030 GCA_964359125.1 uncultured Klebsiella sp.
CGTCTAGCGGAGCCGCGCTCGCAGCGCCCCGATGTCGACCGGGGGCGCGGGCGCAGGCTCGGCCACGAAGCGACCTTCGCGGATCTCGGCCGCCACCTCGCGGTAGGCCTCGCGGAAGGGCCGGTCGCGGCGGTAGGCCTCGGCGGCGGCGTACAGCGGCGCTTCCAGTGGTTGCGGCGTCGCGACGAGGCCGCCGACGAGGTGGGCGCTGACGCGCAGCGCGGTGCGGCCCGCCCGCACCCCGCGCACCAGCGGGGCCTTGGTGAGCTGGGCGTCGCGGTGGTAGCCCGACGGCAACAACATCACTTGCTCGATCTCGTCGCGAGCGGAGCGAACCTGGGCCGAGGTGGCGCGCAGCAGCTCCGCCACGTCGGGGTTGCGCTTCTGCGGCATGATCGACGAGCCCGTCGTGAACGCCTCGGGCAGCCGCAGCAGGGCGAACTCGCTGGTGGTGAACAGCGAGATGTCCCACGCCAGCCGCGTGACCACCCCGGTGGCGGCGGCCAGTGCGCCCAGCAACGCCACTTCGGCGCTACCGCGGGTGAGCTGCGCCGTGGTGACCGGCTCCTCCACCCGGGCGAAACCGAGGATCCGGGCCGACAGCGCCCGATCGAGGGGTAGCGGCGTCCCATAGCCCGCCGCCGAGCCGAGGGGGCAACGGTCCACAACCTCCCGGGCGGCGTCGAGCAGCGGGCGCAGGTCCAGCAGGGCCGCCGCGAACCCGGCCGCCCAGAGGGCGTAGGACGAGGGCATGGCGCGTTGCAGGTGGGTGTACCCGGTGAGGGGCAGCTCGTCGTTGGCCTCGGCGAAGCGCAGCAGCGCCTCGGCCAGGGCGTTCCACTCCACCGCCGCCGCGTCGACCTGGTCGCGCATCCACAGCCGGAGCGCGGTGAGGACCTGGTCGTTGCGGCTGCGACCGGTGTGGAGTTTCCCGGCCACCGGGCCGAGGCGCTCCCCCAGGCGCGCCTCGATGGCGGTGTGGACGTCCTCTTCCTCGGCGGGGATGGAGAAGGTGCCCGCCGCGACTTCGTCGAGCAGCCGGTCCAGGCCACCGCGCAGCAGTTCCACCTCGGCCGGGGTCAACAGTCCCGCGGCCCCCAGCACCACCACGTGCGCCTTGCTGGCCACGAGGTCGTGTGCGGCCCACTCGAGGTCTAGGACGGGGTCGTCCCCGGTGGTGAAGCTCGCGACTTGCGCGTCGAGCGGCTGTCCCTTGTCCCACAGCCTCATGCGCTTGCCCCCCGGAGGTAGGTTTCTGCTGCTTGGCGATACGCGTCGACCGCAGCCGCCACCATCGCCACCTCCACCCACTCGTCGGCGGTGTGGGACACCTCGGAGAGGCCCGGTCCCCACTTGATCGCGGGGACGCTGCGCAGGTGCGCCCAGTCGGAGAGGGTGGGCGAGGCGAAGGTCCGCGCCGCCGGCCAAGCCGCCTCTGCCGCGGCGAGGATCTCCGCGTGGGGCGGCGTCTCCACCGGGTGGAAACGCTCGGACCGCACACTGACCGCCGAGCGCACCCGGCCCTGGATCGCTGCCACCAACTCGGCGTGCGCGTAGGCGGCGGTGGTCCGGAGGTCCACGGTGAACCGGGCCTCGCCCGGGATGACGTTGTGCCGCTCACCGGCGGACGCCACGGTCACGGCGAGGGTGGTGCGCCCGGCGAGGGGGTGAACGCGGTCCAGTTCCAGGCCTTCGAGCGCCAGGATATCGCGACACATCGTGTACAGGGCGTTGTCGGCGAGGTGGGGCCGCGCGGCGTGCCCGGCCCGCCCGGGGGTGACGCAGTCGAGCAACAAGAGCCCGTTCTGCGCGGTGGCGACGTCCATCCCGGTCGGTTCACCGACGATGGCAGCGGAGAAGGCCGGCAACGCGGGTAGGATCGTCTCCACGCCGTTTCGCCCCACCTCCTCCTCGGCGGCGGCCACCAGCCACAGCGACCCGCGCGCCAGGTGGGCCGCCTCGAAGGCGCACATCATCGCCGCCAGGCAGCCCTTGGCGTCGTTGGCGCCCAGGCCGTACAGGCGGTCCCCCTCGCGCGTGGGCGCGTGGGGGTCGCGCGTCCACTGGGGCGTGGCGGGCACGGTGTCGTAGTGGGAGAGCAGCAACAGCCTGGGCCCGGGAATGCCACTGTCGCGACACACGGCGCGGTTGTTGCCCCGGCGGGTGACCGGGAAGCGTCCCGCCACCCAGTCCTCGAAGACGTCGACGGCCGGGCCTTCCTCCCGCGACGGCGACCGCGCCCGGACCAGGGCCGAGAGCAGCACCTCGACCAATCAGCCGTCCTCGCGCCGTGCCACCAGCATGGTGCCGCAGCCCTCGTTGGTGAAGATCTCGAGCAACAACGCCTGCGGGCGGGTACCGTCCACGAGGTGCACCCTGGGGACGCCCCCCCGGAGTGCCTCCGTCACCGCCGCGAGCTTGGGCAACATGCCGCCGCTCACTGAGCCACCGCGGACGAGCTCGTCGACCGTGCCGAGGTCGCCGTACGACACCAGGCGGCGTGGGTCGTTGACGTCTTCCAACAGGCCGGGGACGGTGGTGCACAAGATGAGCTTTTCTGCCCTCAGCGCCAAGGCAAGCTGGGCGGCGATGGTGTCGGCGTTCGTGTTCAGTAGGCCACCGGACGAGTCGGCGCTCAGCGAGCAGAACACCGGCATCATGCTGTTGTCGAGCAACAACGAAGGCAGCTGCGGGTTGACCTGCGCGATGTCGCCCACGTGCCCGTAGTCGACCGACTGCTCGACGCCGGTGGACGGGTCGCGCATCAGCCGCGGCGGGCGGCGGTTGGCCACGAGTGTCATGCCGTCGCCCCCAGAGAGGCCCACGGCGCGGACCCCGTGGGCGGAGAGCGCGCTGACCAGGTCGCTGTTGAGCGAGCCACGGAACAACATCCGCGCCAGTTCGAGGGTGCGCGCGTCGGTGACCCGCCGCCCCGCCACCACCTCCCGGGGCACGTCGAGTTGGGCACAGAGCGCGTCGAGCTGCGGGCCGCCGCCGTGCACGATCGCCACCCGGATGCCCACGTGGAACAGCAGGGCGACGTCGGCCGCCAGGGCGTCGCGGGCGGCGGGGTCCGCGAGGACAGCGCCCGACACCTTGACGACGAAGGTCTTGCCCCGGAAAAGGCGGATGTAGGGGTGCGCGTCGCGCAACGTGAGGAGTCGATCCATGGCCGCGCGCGGCTAATGCCCTTTGGCCCAGGATGCGACTCTTGCCCGGTCAACAGGCCCGGCCTAAGCTGCGAGCGTGCTCCCCCCCGTCGGACACCTGCCCTCGAGCATGCGCTGGCTAGGCGGGTGGCGGCGCATCACCGCGCTCCTCACGGCGGTGGGGATGGTAGCCCAGGGCACGGTCGCGCCCGGCGCGACGCCGTTGTGGGAGGGCGCGGCCTGGCTGGGGTTGTTCTTGCTGGTCGACCTGGTCGAGACGCTCGTCCTCCGCCGCGTCCGGCCCCGGGCATGGATGCCGGCGGCGCACGTGGCAGTGACCCTGGGGTTCCTGGCCCGGTTCATCTGGTTGTTCCAGGGGGGTGATCACCCGGGCATGGTGCTCCTGATCCTCCACGTCGGGGCCGCATCGATGGTCTTGCCCCGCCGCGAGGCCTTCCTGGCGGCCGCGGCGATCGTCGCGCTCTACGGGGCGGTGGTGTTCGCGGCGCCGCGGATGCTGCCCCTGCCCGATCGCATCCCGGCGCAGCAGCTGGGAAGAATGGTGGGCCAGGTATTCACGTTCGCCGTCGCGTCGGGCGCCGTCGCCTGGTTCGTCACGGCGGTGCAGCGCACCATCGGGGACCGCGAGGCACGACTCCAGGCGGCGCTGGAGGAGCACAACAGCAGCGCGAGGCTGGCCGCCCTCGGTGTGCAGGCCGCGGGCATCGCGCACGAGTTGGGCACGCCGCTGTCGTCGATCGACATGCTCGCCGCCGAGGCCCAGGCCTACCCCCAGGACGCCGGCGACGCGCTGGCCACGCTGCGCGCGCAGGTCCAGCGCTGTCGCGGCATCCTCGACCGCGTGCGTGACCAGTCGGCAC
>CAYHRZ010000529.1:0-4026 GCA_964359125.1 uncultured Klebsiella sp.
CGACGGCGACACCGACACCGACACCGACACCGACACGGACACCGACACGGACACCGACGCCGACCCGCTTCCGACGGTGGCCGTCCTCGCCACCGTGGCCGACGACTACTCGGCCGGGCTCTTGACCACCGTCAACCTCGACACCATGGCGATCACCGACAGCATCACCGCCATCCCCACCGACGTGGGCGTGTCGATCGACGACGGCGGCGTGTACGTGCTCGGGCGCTACGGCAGCCACACCATCCGCGCGTACACGCCGGGTAGCTACGCCGCGCCCAACTGGGAGGTGACGGCGGGCAAGGCCGCGAACCCCTACGAGGCCGCCAACTGCGGTGGCGAGCTGTTCGTCACCCGCTACGGCATGAACAGCCTCGGCGTGTACGACCCCGCCTCGGGCCTGCTCTCCGGCACGGTGGACCTGTCCGCCTACGACGACGGCGACGGCATCCCCGAGATGGCCGGCATGGTGGAGACCGACGGCAAGCTCTACGTGGCGCTCAACCAGCTCGACGAGGACAACGGCTGGGTGGCCGACGGCGGCAAGATCGTGGAGGTGGACTGCGCTTCCAAGAGCGTCACCGCCGACTGGGACGTGGCGCCCAACCCCGATATCTCCACCTGGCCCGGCGTGGGCATGGTGGTCACTACCGGCGTGTACTACACCGCCGACTACAGCGACATCGAGATCGACGGGGCGTTGTACAGCTTCGCCCCCGACAGCGGGCTCGGCGCCGCGCTCTGGTCCGAGGTCGACCACGACACCAACCTCACCAGCGCCGCGATGGTCGACGCCACCCACGGGGTGATTCTCACGAGCGGTCGCGACAGCTACTACACGGCCTGGTGCTACAACGCCGGCGCGTTCACCGAGTTGTTCACCACCAACAGCTACGTGCAGGGCGCCGAGGCGGTCGGCGACGGGACCCACGTGTGGTTGATCGCCCGCCCCAACTGGGCGGACAGCAGCTCCGTCGGCGGGGTGATCGTCGTCGATGCCCTCACCTGCACCGATGCCACCGCAGGCGCCTGGCTCAAGCCCACGTTCTCCCCCTACGCCGTGGCCTTCTATTGAGCCTCTGGCTGCTGTTGGCTTGCGCCGAGGAGGCCAGCCCCTGTCTCGCCATGTGCGAGGCCGGGGCCAGCCTCTACGGCGGCTGCCTATCGGACTGGGGCGCCGACTGGAGCGCCGCGGGCTACGCCGACGGCGACGATTTCGTCGACGCCTGCGCCACCTGGACCTACGAGATGTACACGCTGGAAGCCGAGGCCGGGCGCGAGGGCGAGGTCGATGCCACCTGCCGCGACCGCCTCGCGGCCTTCGAGGCCGACGGCGCCACCTGCGACGACTTCACCGGCGTCGACTGGAGCACGCCGCCGTGGTTGGACTAGCGCTGCTCCTGGCCTGTGCCGAACCGGTCCGCCCCAGCACCGTGCACTTCGTGCGCGGGGGCCTGCTGGACCAGGCGCCCGGCGGGGAACGACTCGGCGATCGCTGGCGCTTCCGCGCGGTGCACTGGGCCCCGGGGCAGGCGCTCGAGAGCGAGGTGGCACCGCACATGGCGGAGTGTGTCCAGGTGGCATCGGTGGACCTCGGCGACGTGTCGCGACTCGTGGCCTCGGGTGGCGCCTCGCCCGACACGGACCTTTCATTCTCGCCCGACGGCACCCTGCTCGCGGTGGGTACCTACACCGGCCGAGTGCTCGTGATCAGCGTCGCCACCGGGCAGGTGGTGGCCACCCGGACGCTGGGCGAGGGCATGGTGCGCCGGGTGGCCTGGTCGCCCGACGGCACCACGCTCTACGCCGGCGAGCAGAGCCCCGACGCGATGCTGCGCGCGCTGGACCCGGCCACCCTGGCCGACCGCTGGACCCGGCGCCTGGCCGACCGGGTGGGGCACTCCCCGCTCCCGGCGGGCGAAGACCTCTATGGCATCTACACCCTCCCCGGCATCTACGGGCTGCGTGTGTTGTCCACCGGCGACCTCCTGGTGGCGGCCGCGCACAGTTGGCCCGGTAGCGACGGGCAGCGGCAGAATCGTTCACAGCTCTTGCGACTGTCCCCGTCCGGCGAGGTCGCCGCGGTGTGGCCCCCCGAGCCTGCCAGCGTCTCGCTCCTGCACCCCTCGGTCGACGAGGCGCACCACCGGCTGGTCATCCCCGTCACCCGCACCGCCGCCGGTCCCGCCCCCGCCGACCTCCCGGTGGGTGGCATCGCGATCCTGTCACTCGACACGCTCGGCTTCGAATCCTCCCTGGTCGTAGAACCCCTGGCCCCCTGGTTCAAGAGCGCCTACCTCTGGAACGCGCAGGGCATCGACGGCGACACGGTGATGCTGGGGTTCGGCGACGGGCGCGTGGTCCTCGGCGACAGCCAGGGAGCGGTCACCACCACCCTGGCGCCCGGCGCCCCGGTCCTGGTGGGCGACGTGCCGGTGGCCGCCAGCGTGGGGCACGGCTTCCTCCACCGGGGGACAGCCTACTTCCTCACATCCGGGACGAACATCCCCTGGGGCGCGGCTGCGCCCGAACTGCGCCCCCCCTCCCCCCACCCGGGCGAGAACACGCTCTACGCCACGACCTACGACGGCACGACGCTGTGGTCACACACGGGGCCCTGGGCGGTCCAGGGGCTCACGCTGTCCCCCGACGGCAACACCCTGGTCGTGGGCGCGGGCGACCGCCTCAGCGACGACCGGCGGGACCTCTACGGAGCGTTGTTGTTCGATATCGAGCGCGACGAATCGCGCGGCCACGTCCTCGGTGAAGCCGACCCCCCGAGCCCTCTCCCGCCCGCGGGGGAGGGTGGCCGAAGGCCGGGAGAGGGCAGCGCGAGTCCCCCCGCGGCGCCCGCCTCCCGCCTCCTCACCACCTGCTCCACCGAGGGCCCGGTGTTCTTCCACCAGGCGCTGAGCCCGCAGGGGGTGCTCGCCCTGGCCGAGTTCCCCTACGCCGACGGCGGCGCGGTCACGGGCGCCTACCGGGTGGTGCTGTTCCGCTGATCCTGCTGGCCTGCGCCGCCGAGCCCACGCTGCAGGCCAGCGTGGGCGACGGCACCGTGTCGGTCACGGCCAGTGCGCCGATGAGCAGCGCGACGTTGTTCGACGCGTCGGGCGTACCCCTCGCGCGCAACACGCTGCCACGGCCCCAGGCCACGCTCACCCTCGCCGTGCCGCCGGGCGACCACGGCCCTGGCCGGGTGGTGGTCACGGTGGGCGGGCAGCAACTGGCGACGCCGGTCGACCTCGCCGACGCGCACGTTCCCCTCTGGGTGGCGGTGGCCGCGCCGGTGGGCAGTGTCCCCGTCCGCGTGCACGACGGCGACACGCTGCCCGTGCCCGTGGTCGACGGTGCGCCGGCGCTGCTCGGCCTGTCGATCCGCACCCGCGACGGGGCCCCGGTCGAAGTGAGCTCCGGTTTCACCCCGACGTTGGTTGCTACCACCGCGGGGGTGCGAGCCGGCCTGGAGTTCCTCGTCCAGCACGACACCTCGCTGGTGCTCGCCACGCCCGGCGAGCGCCTGTCCATCACCGTCGACACGGTCCCGGTCACTCTCGGGGACCTGCGCGAACGCCTGGCGCTCACCTCGCTGGTGTTTCCCGCCACCGAAGACGGCCAGGTCGACATCGTCCGGGTGCCGGGGCGGATCGTCTTGCCGTCGCCCTGGTGGGCGGCGGTCCTCGACCACACGCCCCTGGGCACCCGTTCGCGGGACGTCACCACCCCCTGGGCCCACGCCGGCGCCACCTTCCACAACGCGGGGGAATCCGCGGTGGACCTCGTCGTTCGCAGCCGCGTGGTCGATGACCGGGGCGAGCCCGATCCTGCCTTCCGTCCCACGATGCGCGACGCGGACGACGGCACCGGCAACACCTCGGTCTTCCTCCGGGTCCCCGCAGGGGGCGTCGCCACCGCCGCCCTGCCGGTTTTCGTCGACGAGCGTGCCCTGGGGGACGGTCCCTGGGGCCTCGCCGTGGAGGCCATGCCCGCGGGTCGTTCGGGCAGCGAGCAGTACATGAGCCACCT
>CAYHRZ010000530.1:0-3997 GCA_964359125.1 uncultured Klebsiella sp.
GCGGGAAGCTCGCGAAGAAGATGGCGGGCTACCACCAGTTCCACGCGGTCAACGTGGCCGTCGAGGAGAGCCTGCGCGCGGCGGGATTGGCGGCGGACGATCGGGTCGCGGAAGCGTCAGGCCGCTTCGAGGCCGGACGGGGCGACTTCGGCGCCGCGGTGCAGGCGTCCTGGGCCGCCCCGGCCGTGGTCTCGGCGCTGCAAGCCGCCCCCAGCGTCGCGGAGACGACGATCTCGGGAGGCGGCACCTGGCAGCCGGGCCAGGCCACCGTGGGCCTGCGAGCAGGGGTCGCGCTGCTCGCGGTGACCGACGCCAGCGGCGACGCGCGCGGCGACTTGGTCGCGGCACCGGTCGTGGAGGCCGAGGGCGGCTGGCGGCTGCACCCCGGAGGCGCTCTGGCGGTCGAGCCCTTCGTGGCGCTGGGCGTCGTCACGCGCAAGGTCTCGCTGCTCACGGTCGCCGAGGGCAAGTCGCCCCTCGATCCCTGGCGCATCCACGCCGGGGTCGCGTTTTACTTTTTCGCAGGGAAGCCCTGAATGATGGGATCGTTTTGGCCCGGAACGGGCACCGGGAGGGCGAGATGGTCCTGAGCCCCGACCTACGCGCCGCCACCGAGTCCGCCCTGCGCGGGCAGCATCGCGGCCTGGACGACCTCGTGGAGGGCTGGTTGCCGATCGTGATCGGCTGGTGCACCCGCCTCGGCGGCCCCAAGGTCGACGCGGAGGATGCCGCGCACGACGTGTTCATCGTCGTGTCGCGCAAGATCGAACACGTCCTGGACCCAGACCGGTTCCCCGCCTGGTTGTTCGCCGTCACCCGGCGGGTACTGGCCCAGCACCGCCGCCGCGCCTTCGTGCGCCGCTGGATCCCCGGCGCCAGCTTCGACGGCCAGGACCACGCCCCCGGCCCGGCGCGCCTCTACGCGGTGAGCGAGGCCGGCGAGCAAGTGCGCGACATCCTGGCCACGCTCGGCGAGGAAGACCGCGAGGTGCTTGTCCTCGCCCTGCTCGAAGACCGTCCCGACACCGAAGTCGCCGACCTGCTGCAGGTCCCGCTGGGCACCATGAAGAGCCGACTACGCCGCGCGAGGGAACGGTTCCTCCGCGTGGCCCGCGCCCGAGGACTGGGCGTACTCAACGAGGAGAGCGCATGAACGACCCGACCGAGATGGCCGACGACGCGGCCGCCCGCGAGTTGATGCACCAGTTCCCGGAGCCGGCTGCCGGCGCACCGGCCCGGGTGCGTGCGCGCCTCCAGCGTTCCCTTGCCACGCCGCCGCGAAGCTCTGTCCGACCGCTTGCCCTCGCCGCGGGCGGGGTGCTCGCGGCGGCGGCGGCCTACCTGCTGGCACCCGTGGTGTTCGGGGGCGACGACGCGGCCCCCCGGGTGGAGGGCGCGATCGCGTCCGAGACCGGCTGGAGCAGCGGGCAGTTGCCGAAGGTGGATCTCACCTACCGCGGCGTGGGCGAGGTGGCGGGACCCGACAGCGCCCCCCGCATCGCGTGGCAGCGCGGCACCATCCACGTCGAGGTGCAGCCGGACCAGGGTATCGACCTGCGCGTCCAGACGCGCGAGGCCGAGGTGCGCGTGGTCGGCACCGGGTTCAGCGTCACCCGCGATGCCCTCGGCACGCACGTCGAGGTGCGTCACGGCCGGGTCGAGACCACCTGCACGGGCGGGGCGCCGGTGGTCCTGGGCCTGGGCGAGACCCGTGACTGCCTCCCCCAGTCAGCGGCCGGGTTGCTCGGCCGGGCTCACGCGCTCGCCGACCAAGGGGCCGTCCATGGCCGCGTGCTCGAGGCGGTCAACCTGGGCCTTTCCGCGGCGGGCAGCGACGACCCGGCCCGCGACGAGCTGCTGGCGCTGAAGGTCGACGTGCTCGCGGGCGCGGGTCTCGACGCCGATGCGCTCGAGGCGGCGCGGGAACTGGTCACCCGCGGGAGCGGGATCCGGCGCCAGGAGGTGCTCGCCAGCGCGCCGCGCATCGCCCTGCGGCTTGGCCCGTGCAGCGCCTCGGCCCCCTGGCTCCTGGACTTCCCGGGTGCGGCCGCGGCCTGCGGCGACGGCTCCCCTTGAATCGCCGCGGGTGGGCGTCGGGCCTGTTGCTGGCAGGCTGCGGGGAAGCGGTTGTCAACGTCGACGTGCCCGCCGACACGCCGCCCGACGAGGCATCGCCGGGCCTCTCGGTGTCGCCGGAGAGCCTGGACTTCGACACGCTCTTCGTGGGCGAGACCCGGGTGGCCACGGTCTCGGTGGACAACACCGGGGGCACCACCCTGCGGCTGTCCCTCGCCGTCTTTGGAGGCCTGTCGATGGCCTACACGCTCGACGCCTACACCGCCGACACGCCGCCCGGCACGGTGTCGGAGCACGTGCTCACCTTCACCCCCACCACCTGGGGCAACCACGGCGTGAGCCTCCTGGTCACCGACGACGCCAGCGACGAGCGCGGGGAGCTGCCCGTGGCGGCGTGGGTGTACCTCGACGCCGACGGCGACGGGCACGGCAGCACCCAGAGCGACGGCGACGACTGCGACGACGACGACGAGACGGTGTACCCGGGGGCCGACGACCCCTGGTACGACGGCATCGACCAGGACTGCGCGGGCAACGACGACCAGGACCAGGACGGCGACGGCGTGCCGGTCGACAACGACTGCGACGACACCGACCCCGCGCGCTTCCCGGGGAACCCGGAGACCTGGGACGACGGGATCGACGAGGACTGCAACAGCCTCGTCGATGACATCAGCGTGACGAGCATCGCGACAGGTGTCGTGTTCGGTATCGACACCAGCCAACACCTGGGCGACCACGGCTACCTGGCGGCGGGCGACGACCTCACCGGTGATGGCCGCCCCGACGCGGTGCTCGGCTCGCCCAGCTACGGCTACGGCTACGCCTTCGTCGTCGACGGGGCCAGCCTCGCCACGGCGGCGGGCGACGTCGACGAGTACGACACCGCCGTGGTGATCGGCAGTTCCTGGTACATGCCCGTGGGCTACGTCAACGGCCCGCTGGGGGACGTCGACGGCGACGGCACGGCGGACCTGCTCGTCGGCGCGGGGTACAACACGGGCTACTACGGCTACGGCCGGGGCTACTTCTTCCGCGGCGGCAGCAGCTTGGAGGGCAGCCTCCCCGTCGCCTACGCCGACGCCGGCTTCGACAGCGACGACTCCTCGGATTTCGAGCGAATGTTCGCCAGCATCGACATGGATGGCGACGGCCTCGCCGAGGTGATCGCCGGGGCGGCGCTCGACGACGACGACCGCGACGACGACCACGGTCGCGACAGCGACGTGGGCAGCGTCGCCATCTACGGCGCGGGAGACGTCGGCGGCGAGATGGACGTGGGCCAGGCACAACGCGTCTTCGGCGACGACGACGACGACTACCTCGGCAACACCCTGGTGGCCGCCGACCTCGACGGCGACGGCTACGGCGACGTGGTGGCCGGCGCCCCGGGCCACGACGGCGGCGCCAGCGGCGGCGGCGCGGTGTACGTCCTGCCGGGCAACGCCGCGTTGAGGTGGGCCAGCGAGATCGACGACGCGGCCGCGATCACCGTGGAGGGCGAGACCGTGGCCCTGTCCCTCGGCGACGACACGCTCCCCCACCCCGGCGACGTCAACGGCGACGGCGCCCTCGACCTGGGCCTGACCTCGGAGGCCGCCGGGGCGGCGTGGGTGTTCCTCGGCGCCGGTGGCCGCGCGGGGAGGGTGGCCGTGTCGACCGCCGACCACGCCTTCTCGGGGAGCGCCACCGACCTCGGCTCGATGATGGTCATGGACTCGGACCTCGACGGCGACGGCGCCGACGAGGTCGTCATCGGCGCGGATGGCGACGACACGGTCGCGGCGGCGGCGGGGCTGGTCCACGTCTTCGCCGGCGGGTCGTGGGCGGCGCAACTCACCGGCAGCGACGCGAGTGTCACGGTCTACCGCCGCACCGCCAACTCCTACCGCCCCGCCGCGGGCGGCGACGCCCCCGGCTA
>CAYHRZ010000531.1:0-3990 GCA_964359125.1 uncultured Klebsiella sp.
CACGCCCGTCGTAGTAGATGGCGTACCTCGGGAGAGAAATCTCTCCTCTCACGAACGCCTTCCCCTTCTCGGTGATGCGGTAGTAGCCGGTCCGCGAGCTGCCGTCGTCGCGTTTTCCATCGTCGGGCTGAAGGAGGCCCCACGCCGTGAGCTTCGCCCAGTCGCCCCCGCGCACCGTGGGGCCCACGCGACACACCCGCGTCAGGTAGTCCGGCACGTGCAGGAACTCTTCCTCGGGCGCGCCGTCGGGAGCCCAGGTTGCGCTCGCCGGGTGCTATGGTGCGCTCCCTTGCGCACCCTCTCGGCCTCGGCGACGCTCTTCACCTACGTCCCCGCCCTCGCCGTGCTGGTTTTCGCCTGGACCGGTGGCCCCTTTCTCTCACCCGACAGCTTCGAGTCGGTGGCGGCCGGGCGGTGCATGCTCGGGCTCGCGGAGCCGTCCTGCGAAGACATCGAGTGGTACATGTGGCCCCCAGTCTTCCCCCTCGTGGCCGGTGGGCTGTCGGCGGTGCTCGACATCCGGGTGGCCGCGCTGGTGACCAGCCTCGCAGCCACCGCGTTGCTGGCGTTCCCGGTCGCCCGCCTAGCCACGGCGCTGGGGCGCCCGGCGGCTGGACCCGCGGCGGTGATCCTGGTGTTCGCGATCCCGGGCGTACACTTCCACGCCCTCGGCGGCGACGCCCGCCCGGCCGCAATCCTGGCGATCTCTTGGGCCTGGGCGCTGGTGCTGGAGCGACGTCGTGCCGGGTGGGCAGGCGCACTCGCGGCCCTCGCCCTGCTCTGCCGCCCGGAGGCCACCGTCGCCGCCGCCCTGGTGCTGCTCTGGGTTCTCGTGCGGTGGCGCGCGGGCTTCCGTGGGGCCCTGGCGGGTTTCGCCGCGCTTGCCCTGCCGTGGTGGGCTCTGCTCTCCTGGACCTTCGGCCGGCCCACGATCGTGGCCCGCTCCTGGGAGTTCGGCGTGCTGCACTGGCTCGATGTCGTGCCGCGGCAATGGATGTTCCAGCTACTCGGCATCGGCACCGGCGGCTCTTCGCTCCGCGACGCGCTCATCGATGCTCAAGCCTCGCCGTTCGACTTCCCGTTGGCGGTGGTGGTGGCGGGCCTGCCGACCGTGGCCTGGGCCGTGCTCCGGGCGGTGCCGGTGCTGCTCTGGCCGCTGGCGGCGGTGGGCATCGTCACGGCGGCCGCGTGGCGCCAGGAGCGAGAGGCACTTGCCGCGGTGGCCGGCCTGGCGCTCCCGGCCGTCGCCGCGGCGGCGCTCCCTCAAGCCCAGCAGGCGGCGCTGTCGGAGTCCAACCTGCTGCCGCTGCTGGTGGCCGTCGGCGTGTGCGGCGGCGCGGGTGCCGCGTGGGTGGGCAGCCGGCTGGGCCACTGGTCGGGCGCCCTCGTGGTCGCCGTCGCGGTCGCGCTCTTGGGCCTCGGGCAAGCCGTCGGGCGGATGCTCCCCTCGGGCGACGCGCGCGGCGTCGTCACGCAGACCGCCCGGTGGCTGGAGGCGAACACCACGGGCGACGCGCGCATCGCGGCGAGCTTCGACAGCGGCGCCGCCATCCACCTCGCGGCGCGTCACCACGTGCGGCTCCCGTCGCCCTGGCGGGTCGAGGCGTGGGCGAGCGGACCCTCGCGTCCGCACTTCCTCGTCCTGTCCAACCCCGACGCGCCCTGGGTGCAGGCGGCGCTCGGCGACCTCGCCCAGGCCGGCCCCGTCGACGCGGTGTTCACCGTCCGCACCGAGAGCGACTGGATGACGGTCCTACGGCTCGGCGCGCCCGCTGGCCCAGGCGGCGAGCACGGCGTCGGCGGTGCCCTGGCGCTCCCGGGCGAAGGCGTCGAGCGCTGAACCGCCTTCACGGAGCCGCCCCAGTTCGAGCGCGGCCACCACGCCGACCGGCCCGCTGAGCGCGGCCTCGAGCTCCGCGACCGCCTGGGCCCTCGGGAGGGTGCGCGCCCGCACCATCAGCGCCAGGGCCTCCCCCTTGCCCCCCGCCGCGCCGGGGAGGCGGGACGCCGCCTGCGCGAGCCAGCTACCTCGGGGCCCGAGGTCCACCGCCACGTCGGCCGCCCAGGCCGCGAGCGCGTCGTCGGGGCCCGCGATGAGCTCGGCCAGTCGGGTGTCGGTGTGGTACTCGGCAAGCGCCCGGGCGCGCGGGTCGCACAACTTCCGCACCGCGAGGGGCACGGCTGGGCAGCCGGACAGGACCTTCTGCGCGGCCGCCGCGTGCAACAAGAGCGCGCCGGCCGCCGGGCCCTCCCCGGTGACTTCGCCCACGAGGCCGTGGCCGAAGGGCTCCTGGCGAGCCATCGCCAGTGTGATGACCTGGTCGGGAGGCAGGTCGGCCAGGTCGCCGCGCAGACGCAGGGTCGCGGCGACCGGGTGGCTATCGGATACCGAGACCCCCGCCGTGGCCTCGTCGTCCAGCTTGTCCCCCAGGCGCCAGGACGCGACGCCAAGGGCTGCCACGAAGGCGAGGACTGCGGCCGCGCGACCCATCATCCGCCCACCTCGATCCGCGAGCCCGCGTCGACGTCCTCGAAGACCTCCTCCGTGCCGTCGGGGAGGGTGACCACCACGCGGTCCGCGGAGGGCCAACCAGCCAGGCCCGCGTAGACCTCCGGCGCCGAGGACGAGAAAGGTGTGGCGGGCAGGAGCCAGTGGACCGTGCGCCGACCACCCGCGTCGACCTCCACCCGGGTGCCGGTGGCGACCCCCGAGGCCACGACGGTGATGCCTGGCGCGCACCCGCCGGTCGCGAGCAGGGTGCGCACGTAGGGCGTGCCGTCGAGTTCCCAGCCGGCGGTGACGAGGTCGGGGTGGCCGTCACGGTCGAGGTCGCCCACCGTCACGGCCCGCCCCACGCGGTCGTCGTCGAAGCCCACCTCGGCGGACGTGTCGGCGAAGGTCCCCCCGAGGTTGTGCAGGAAGAGGTCCGTCTGCGTCATCGCCTCCCCCGCTTGGTTGCCCTCGGAGTCCATGCTCTCGTACGGGTCGTGCCAGAACTCCGTGGGCCCGTACACCGCCGCGATGTCGGTCCAGCCGTCCTGGTCGAGGTCCACCGGGGTCGCGCCCCAGCCCGCCATCCGCGCCTCGTCGAAGGGGATGTCGATGCCCGACGCCCGCGCGGCCTCGTAGTAGGCGCCGTCGCCGTCGTCCAGGAGCAGGCTGGGGTTGCCGATGTCGGTGACGAAGATGTCGGCGTCTTGGTCGTCGTCGTAGTCGGCGATTGCCGCCGACATCGCGAAGATCGCCAGGTCGCAGCCGCAGCCGGCGACGGCGACGAAGGCGTCGCTGCCCCGGTTCTCCACCAGTGCGTTAGGGTCGATGTAGGCGCCGAAGTCGTTGACGAGGTAGAGATCCAGGTCGCCGTCGGTGTCGTGGTCGAACCAGGCGCCCAGGAACGAGAGCCCGTCGAGCAGGGCCTCGGGTATGCCCCCGGGTGGGTTGCCGAGCGTGCCCGCGTCGTTGGTGTAGAGCGCGTTCCCGCCGCCGGCGGTCTCCCCGGCGGTGATCTCCATGATGTCGGGGTGGGCGACGTGACGGGCCACGAATAGGTCGGCGTCGCCGTCGCCGTCGGGGTCGGCGAAGCTCCCCGTCACCGAGTAGCCCTCGCTCTCGGGGAGCTCCCGGGCGACCGCCAGCCCCCCGGTGAGCACCACGTCGGCGGCGCCGTCCCAGCCGCCCAGCCAGGCGTCGAGGATGCCGTCGCCGTCGACGTCGGCCAGCGCGACCCCCTGCGCGGCGGGCAGCGTCACGGTGTCGTCGGGGACCAGCGTCCCGGTGCCGTCGTTGCGGAGCAGTCGCGTGCTGCCGGTGGGCGACGCGACGACCGCGTCGATCCACCCGTCGCCGTCGATGTCGCCCAGCGCGACGCCGGGCCCCGCCCAACTCGCGCGGGTTGTCCACGGCGGGTCGCTGGGGGTCGCGACGATCGCGTCGCCGTCGAGGTCCTGCCCTACCTGGAGGCCCGGGGCCGCGCAGGCCTCGGGCTCGGG
>CAYHRZ010000532.1:0-3976 GCA_964359125.1 uncultured Klebsiella sp.
ATTGCCGCCGAACGTGGAGATGCTCAGGCCATTGAACGCGTCGGCCACGTCGGCCGCCTCGCCCCGGAAAACCGCGTCGGGGGCGGCCAGGGACAAGCTGGAGGACAGCGGCCCCATGACCAGGTACGCGGCGCCCGCGTCGGTCCCGGCGGCGTCGTTGCCCGGCGCCCCCACCAGGAGGTCGAGGTTCCCGTCGCCGTCGGTGTCGTAGATGTCCAGGTCACGCCCCGCAGCGTCCTTGTAGTCCTCCCCGAGCAGCACGACGTCGGCGCTCGCGACGCCTGGATCCCCCACCATCGGCCCCAGGAAGACGAAGACCGCGCCGGACTGGCTGGCGTCGCCGTCGGCGCCCCAGCCGCCCACCACCAGGTCGTGCACGCCGTCGCCGTCCACGTCGGTCGGCGACGGTGGCAAAACCGACAGGCGATCGCGGGTGTCGCCCTCCACGACGTGATCCGCCGTCGGCGCGGAAACCCGCCCGGTGAGCGCACCGTCGAAGACGTAGACGGCGCCTGCTTCGCTGCCGCCGGCATCGTCGCCCTCGGCGGTCGCAATCACCTCGGGGTCGCCGTCGTCGTCGAGATCGGTGCCCAGGAGCACGTCGGTGCCCACGTGGTCGTGCTCGTCGTCGCCATACACAACGTACCGGGCGAGAGTGAGCGCGCCGCCGCCGCCGCCGAGCGTCACCAGGTAGGCACGACCCGTGTTCTGGCCGGAGCTGTCGTTGTCCGGGGCGCCGACCAGCACGTCGACGGTGCCATCACCGTCCCAGTCCGCGCCGCTCGACAGCGCCGCGCCCGCCCCGTCGTAGGCGGACTCGCCCAGCCACGTCTGCAGCGCGCCGGACAGGGTGGTCACGCCGCTGAACGGCTCGTCGAACCAGCCCACGCCGCCCACGTCGAGCGTGCCGCCGCTGCCATCGATGCCGGTGCCCGCGAGCAGGATGTCGTCGACCCCGTCGCCGTCGACATCGCCCATGCTCGCCGCCGAGACGCCCATCTCGTCGTCCTCGGCCGCGCCCACCAGCACCGCGTCGACCGCCGCGAGCGAGCAGGCGTCGTCGAGCCCGTCGCAGTCCTGGTCCACCGCGTCGCCGCACCACTCCGGGGCGCCCGGGTACACGGTGGCGGCGGCGTCGTCGCAGTCGTTGCCCGCCGTCCCGTCGAAGGGTCCCAGGGCGTCGCAGGCACAGAGGGAGCGACTGCCGTAGTCGTCGCCGTCCTCGTCGAGGTACCAGTCGACGCAGCCGATGACCCCCACCTCGTTGCTGTTGCCATCACAGTCGTCGTCGGCCTCGGTGGCGCAGGTCTCCGGTGCACCCGGGTAGGTGGTGCGCACGGCGTCGTCGCAGTCGCCGGTGGTGGTCGTGTAGCCGAACGGGCGGCTGCACGCGCTGAGCGGGTTCGCCTCGTCGCCGTAGCCGTCGCGGTCGCGGTCGGCGTACCAGGTGGTGCCGTCGACCGCATCGACGTCGACCGTGCCCTCGCAGTCGTTGTCGACGCCGTCGCACACCTCGGTGGCCGCGGGCGACACGGCGCCGTCGCCGTCGTTGCACTCCTCGCAGGCGGGGAAGCCGTCGCCGTCGTGGTCGTCGGTGCCGGTGTAGCCGTCGCAGTTGAGGTCCACGGTACCCGTGCAGTCGCTCTCGTCGGCGCCCGGGTGCACGGACTCGTTGTTGTCGTTGCAGTCGCTGGAGAGAGGGGACCAGCCGTCGGCGGCCTCGCACGCGGTGGTGCCCACCGAGGGGTCGCCGTAGCCGTCGCCGTCGTCGTCCGCGTAGAAACTGGAGGCGTCGGCCGCGCCCTGGTCGGTGGTCCCATCGCAATCGTCGTCGATCTCGTTGCAGAGTTCCGCGGTCCCCGGGAAAACCAGCCCGTCCGTGTCGTCGCAGTCGAGCGAGAGCGCGACGTGGTCGCGGGGGGCGTCGCACGCCCACACCGGCAGCGCAGCGGCATCGCCCCAGCCGTCGCCGTCCATGTCCGGGTACCACTCCCCGCCGCCCGCGACCCAGTCGTCGAGGTCGTCGGGCAGGCCATCGCAGTCCTCGTCGGCGTCGGCCTCGTCGCAAACTTCCGGGGAACGAGGCGACACGTCGGCGCGGGCATCGTCGCAGTCGTCGTCGTTGCCGACGTAGCCCGGGGGGGCCTGGCAGGCCTCGCTCACCTCCCCCGCGCCGTAGCCGTCGCCGTCGCCGTCGAACCACCAGGACCGCAGGTCCTCGCTGTCGGCCTCCATCACCAGGCCATCGCAGTCGTTGTCGTCGCCATCGCACTGCTCGGGGGCGCCCGGGTAGATCGTAGGGTCGGAGGGGCCACAGTCGGTGTTGTCGGTCGTCCACCCGGCGGCGACGACGCACTGCTCGTCGGTCCAAACCGGGTCCCCGAAGCCGTCCACGTCCTGGTCGCGGTACACGGCGAGGAGGGTGGCGTCTTCGTCGACCGAGCCGTCGCAGTCGTTGTCGACGCCGTCGCACTGGTCGGAGGCACCACCGTACACCTCAGGGTCCGCCGGGGCGCAGTCCTCGTCGTCGATCACCCCGTCGCCGTCGGCATCGTCGGCGGTGGGGTCGTCGGTAGCGGGGCCTTGCCCGGGGGGGCAGCCAAGGAGCAGGACCAGGAGCCAGGACACGCGGCAGTGTAGCCGCAAAGACCCGGGTCGGCGTGCTCAGCGAGGCGCGAGGAGCGGGGAGTCCTTCACGCGGTTCGCCCGTGCGCCGGAGGGCGCCAGCGCCAGGTAGTCGGTCCACGCCGTGCGCGTGCGGTCCTGGGGATCCTGAGCATCCGCGTAGAAGCGACCTTTCTCGTAGAGGGCCCAGCCGAGTTCCGGCTCGAGTTCCACCGCGCGGTCGAAGTGTTGCGCGGCCAGTGCCCGCGCCCCCGCCCGTTCGAAGTAGCGGGCGATGAACACGTGGGCGGCACTGTCGCCGCTGCCACCCCGCCGCAGCGCGTTCACCGCCGTCGCCGCCCGGGGCTCCGGCTGCAGGGTGGCCGCCAGCGCGCGCGTGCGGGGGGCCAGGCGACGAACGAAAGGGTCCGCGGCCGCGTCCAGCAGGGTGGCCGCCTCGCCCGCGAGCAGGGCCGCGTCGGCGCGGTGGGCGTGCGCGGCGAGCAGGGCCCCGGCGTAGGCGCCGAGCGCGGTGCTGGCGCCGAGCTCACCGGGGGTTGGGTTCCCCTCCTCGGGGACCCAGGCGGCGACGACGGCCCGGAGCACGCCCTGGAGCGGCGGGTTCGCCTCGTCGGCGAGGACCCGTGCCTCGTCGACCCGGTCGAGCTCCAGGAGCACCAGCGCTAGGTCGGTGCGCACGTCGGGATCGGCCCGGTAGAGCTGGTGCAAGGCCTTGAGTTGGCTCGTGGCCGCCACGAGGTCGCTACTCTCCACCGCCTGGGTCGCCACGAGCAGCAGCAGGTCGCGGTGGGTGCCGTCGCGCGCCAGCCCACTGACTGCCGCGTCGGCGGCGCGGGCGTTGTCGCCGGCGGCCAACCACGCGCTCGCTTCCAGCCACGCCGCCTCGCCCTCCTGCCGCGGGGAGAGCCCAACGGCGCCGTAGGTGCGTCGAAACACCGCCGCCGCCGAGGCAAGTTCCTGGGGTGTGCCCTCGCGCAGCCGCAACTCCCAGAGGCGGGTGGCCACGTGGTTCGGGTTCTTGGCCACGAGCCCGGCCACGATCGCGCGAGCCTCGGCGCGCCGGCCGGCCGCCGCGAGCACGGCCACCCGGCCGAGCCGGTAGCGGGGCTCCTTCGCCGCGACGACGCCGTCGAGTTGGGCCAACGCGGCGTCGTGTTCGCCGCGCGCGCTCTGGATGCGCGCCCGCAGCAGTCTTTCAAAACGCTCCGGATTGATCAGGTCGATCATGCGCAAGCCGACGCGCGCCGCCTTGTCACCGTAAGCCGGCCCGATGCCGCGCTTGGTGGTGCCGATCTTGTGCTTGCCTTTGAGCTGCTCGCGATTGGCGTCCAACTCGCGATGGTAAGGCATT
>CAYHRZ010000533.1:0-3975 GCA_964359125.1 uncultured Klebsiella sp.
TCTCTCTCGCCATAGATCTGGTGTTTCAGGCGGGTTGCCGTGAGCCGCTCGTTCCAGTCGGGCGCCAACGGCGCGCCCGTCTCGAGGGTGCGGCCCACCTCTCCCGCCAGCGCGGCCACGTCGCGACGGGCGATCCGGAGCTCGTCGCGCCGCTCTGCCCGCACCGAGGCCGTCCAGCCGCTGTGCACGTTGGGCACCGCGAAGGGCCGGGTGACCGGCTCCCACCAGAAGAAGAGCACCATCGCCAAGACCGCGAGTAGTCCGGGCGCGGGCAAGGACTCGAATACCGACGTGGCCACGGGCGCGTCGTCGGCCTCGTCGTCGACCTCGGTGGCGATGCCGGGCCAGCGCGTGCGACACACCCGGCAGACCGGGGCCGGCACCAGGTTGGCGGCGCGGCACAGCGGACATTGCCACTCGGTGTTCATGTTCGCGGCGCCTCGAGTTCGTCGTCCCGGAGGCTCAGGACCAGCGCGCGCCAGGGCGCGTAGAACACCGTCAGCAGCGAGCGCAGCGGGTGCTGGGTGATCGGCCGGTGGGTCCACGCGTCGGGATCGGTGAACATCAACTCGATCACCGCGCGCTCCTGCGCGGGATCCAGGTCGGTGAAGGCCACCCGCAATTCTACGTGGTCCTCTCGGTCGAAACGGGCGATAATCTGTCCCGAGAGCCCCCCGGCACGCGAGAACTCGCTCTCGATGTCGAGCGTCACGCGATCCTCGCCGTCGGGGAAATCGGTCACCCGCATCCGGATCCCGCCCTCGCTCATGTCGGTGGTGTCGCCCACCACGGGGATCATGTCGGGGCGGTCGGCCGCCACGACGCGTACCCGGTGCTCACGGCGCACCCGCCAGGTCTTGCGGCGCTGGGGCCGCTCCAGGGCCACCATCACCGCGGCTCCGAGAATCGCCACGTTGTAGAAGTTCCACAACGAGGTGACGAGGAGCGTTCCGCGTTCGAGCGGGAACTCTTCCCAGCGCGAGGGGGTCAGGACGAGGCCGCCGATGCACATGGCGAGGATCAGCAGGTTGGGTGCGGCGTGCTTGAGGTCGTAGGCCGCCCGCTCCAACGACTGCCCCTTCACCGTGACATTGAACTTTCCCCGCCGCGGCGCGACGAAGGCGAGGAGGGTCACGAGGGCGGTGTAGGGCGCCAGGGAGGTCTCGTAGACCTCGGCCCAGAAGGCGTGGCGCACCGAGCGCGACACCGCGAGGCCGCCGATGAGCGACAAGAACACGTGGGGCATCGCGTAGGCGATGACTTCCCAGGGGTTCGCGCGCAGAGGGTGGATGCCAAAGAGTAAGAACAACGCCGGGGATGCCAGGTACACCATCCGAGGCACGCCGAATTGGAAGTGCTGGATGGCGTTGAGGTAGTTCAGCCGCTGCGGCCAGGTGAGCCCCGCCTTGAACAGCGGGTTGTCGAGCATGAAGATCTGCGTCATGCCCCTGGCCCAGCGCATGCGCTGGGCCACGTGGAAGGCGTAGCGCTCGGTGGCCAACCCCGCGGCCTGCGGGATGTCGAGGTACGCCGACTTCCACCCCTGCGCGTGCAACCGCAGCGCCGTGTGCGCGTCCTCGGTCACGGTTTCCACCGCGATGCCCCCCACGCCTTCCAGCGCCGTGCGCCGCAGCACCGCGCAGGAACCGCAGAAAAACGCCGAGTTCCAGAAGTCGTTTCCGATCTGGACCGCGTGGTAGAACATCTCCTGCTCAGGAGGAACCACGTCCTCCAACCACAGGTTTCGCTCGAACGGGTCCGGGTTGTAGAAATGGTGGGGCGTCTGCACCAGCGCCACCCGCGGGTCACGCAGGAAGAACCCCATGGTCAAGCGCAGGAAGCTCCGCACCGGCACGTGGTCGCAGTCGAAGATCGCGATGAACTCGCCGTCGGTCTGCGCCACCGCGGCGTTGATGTTGCCTGCCTTGGCATGGCGATTGTCGTCTCGGGTGAGGTAGATGACGCCGAGTTCCTCAGCCAGGGCCTGCATTTCAACGCGGCGGCCGTCGTCGAGCACGTACACGCGCTTGCGGGGCCACTCGATCGCCAGCGCCCCGATCAACGTGCGGCGGAGGATCTCGATGCTCTCGTTGTAGGTGGGGACAAAAACGTCGACCGTCGGCAGCGCTTCCGTCTCGGGCAAGGGCACCGGGCTGCGGGGGCGCATCACCGAGGTCTGGAAGTAGCCGAGGATCAGGACGCCAACGCCGTACGCCTCCGCCCCGTACAAGAGCAGACTCAGGACCGCGTCCTCTGGCCGGTCCAGGGCCAGCGTCGCCAGCCCGCGCCACACGATGTAGCGCACCGACATGCACACCGACAGAATGGCGACCGCCAGCCGCCAGCTCGGCATGCGCCGCAGCACCCACAAGCTGACTGCCATCACCACCGCGCTGATGATGGCGTGCGAGCGGAGGGGCAGGTCCGCGAAGGCGAAGACCACCGCCGGGAGCGCCGCGAAGACCAGGGCAGCGGCCAGCATCGTCGGCGAGGCGATCGACTCCGCCAAGAGCCGCGCGACCAGCGGCGGCTGGCGCGACGAGGCCGACTCGACGAGGTCAAGGTCTCTGCTCATGAACTCCGCAGGGCTCGGCCGCGTCCACGCTGCCGACGCGCTCGATGATACCGATCCGTCCGGGTTTCGCAAACTCCGCAGCGGAGGCGGTGGCACGGCACGCCGGCCACAACGGCGCTATGATGCGCGTTGCATGCCACGTCTACCGGCGAAGCCCCTGAGTCCGGCCCCATGAGCACGGCGCCAACCGGGCCACAGCGACCCGCGGAGCGTGACCCGTTGCTGGGCCGCCTGGTCGATGGTCGCTACCGCGTGACCGCCGCGATCGCGCGCGGGGGCATGAGCCGCGTGTACCAGGCGGAGCAGGCACCCCTGGGCCGGGTGGTGGCGCTGAAGGTGCTCACCACTTCCGGCGAGGGCGATCAAGACAAGGAGTTCCGCCAGCGCTTCTTGCTCGAGGCCAGCGCCTGCTCGCGCCTCACCCACCCCAACACCGTGCGCGTATTCGACCACGGCTCGGTGGGGCAGGAGTTGCTCTACATCGCGATGGAGTACCTCGACGGCCGGACGCTCCACCAGGTGATTCGCACCGAGGCACCGCTGCCCGCGGCGCGGGTGGTCAACATCGCCAAGCAGGTGTGTGGATCGCTGCGCGAGGCCCACGGCATGGGCCTGTTGCACCGCGACCTCAAGCCCGCCAACGTGGTGCTCCTCCAGCACGGCGACGACGAGGATTTCGTCAAGGTCCTGGACTTCGGCCTGGTCAAACAATTGCGCGTGAACGACGAACTCACGGGGACCGACGCAGTCGTGGGCTCACCTTCGTACATGTCGCCCGAGCAGATTCGCGCCGAGCGCCTCGACGCGCGTTCCGACATCTACTCGCTCGGGGTCATCCTCTACGCCTGCGTGACGGGACGAGCGCCGTTCGTGTCCGACACCAGCGTCGGCGTCTTGCTGGCGCACCTCAACCAGGCGCCGCCGCCCCTGGATGCTGCCTCGCCCGTCCTTGCCTGCTGCCCCACGCTGCGCTGGGTGATCGACACCTGCCTCGCCAAGCGCCCCGACGACCGCTTCGCGTCGGTCGACGAGTTGCTCCGCGCGCTGCGCGTGTGCGAGGCCGAACTGCGCGGCGAACGGGTGCCGGCGCCCCAGGTGGTCGAGGGCCGCGTGGTGCGCAGCGGGGAGGTCGCCCCCGCGCCGCCCCCGGCCGCCCCGCACAGCGGCGTCGTCGAGCCCAGCGCGTCGACCATCGTGTCGGCAATCCGCAGTCGCCGGCTGCCCATTCTCGCCGCCACCGGCGTCGTGGCGAGCATCGCCTTCCTGGGGGGGATGGTGCTCGTCGCAGGGCTGGGGGCCTGGTGGTTCAGCCAGCGGGCCCAGGACGCGCCGCCCGAGACCCCAACGGCGACGGCCGCGGCCGAGGCCGGCGTGCACGTCACCACCGTCCCCCCCGGGGC
>CAYHRZ010000534.1:0-3968 GCA_964359125.1 uncultured Klebsiella sp.
TGACCAAGCTCGTGCACGAGGATCAGCGCCCCGATGAGCAAGATGGCGGCAACGGCGTAGAGGGCGGTCACGGGGCCACGACCAGTATCGTCACCGGCACCCTCGCCGTAAGCCCCGGATTGTCACGCTCGTAGCAAGAGCCACGCCCAGAGCAGGGGCGCGGTGAACAGCAGCGAGTCGACCCGGTCAAGGATGCCGCCGTGGCCCGGCATGATCCAGCCGGAGTCCTTCACGCCCCAGGCCCGCTTGAACATCGACTCCACCAGGTCGCCGACCACGCCGGCCACGTCGAGCAGCGCCGAGAGCACCAGCGCCTCGGCCACCCCGAAGGGCAGTCCGGCCGCCGGCGGGATGGGGGTGCCGCCGAGGGCCGACAACAACCGGCCCCCGAGGGCGCCCTCCACCGTCTTGTTCGGCGACACCCGCTCTAATAGCTTGGTGCGCCCAAAAAAACGACCCGCGAAGTAAGCGCCGGTGTCGCCCAGCCAGGTGACGGCGAGCACGAAGCACACCATCCCCATCCCGTCCGGGCGCGCCCGCAGCCATACCAGCGGCGCCAGCAACAACGGCACGTAGAGCAGGCCCACGACGTAGCGCAGGCCGTCGTTACCCGCCCGCGTGACGTCTTTGTCGGCGAACATCGCCACCAGTAGCCCCGCCATGATCGCCAGCGATGGCACCGTGAACCGCAGCTCCGGCGGCGCGTAGAGCACGCCGAGAAACACGGCGAGGCCCGCGGGCAACAGCAACCGCCGGTGTTGCCCACGGCGGGAGGGTTCGCTGCCCGCCATCATCGTGGACCACTCGTCCATGGCCACCAGCACCACGAAACCCACCAGCACGGTCACAAGCCAGCCGCCCGCGTAGAGGATGGGCAAGACGATGGCCAGGCCCACGACGCCCGCGAGCAGGCGCGCGCCCACTAGGTCGCTTCCCGGAGCTGTTTGCCGGTCTTGCCGAACCGCCGCTCACGGTTCGCGAAGTCGACGAACGCAGCCTCGAGCTCGGGCCTTCGGAAGGCGGGCCAGGCCACCTCGGTGACGTAGATCTCGGCGTAGGCCAGTTGCCAGAGCATGAAGTTGCTGATGCGCATCTCGCCGCTGGTGCGGATGAGCAGGTCGGGATCCGGCAGGCCCGCCGTCTGCAACTCGGCGGCGAGCGCGGCCTCGTTGACCTGGTCCGGCCGCATGCGCCCCGTGGCGCACTTCTTGGCCAGGGCGCGCGCGGCCTCGGTGATCTCGTGGCGGGAGCCATACGACAGCGCGAGGGTCAGCACCATCTGCCGGTTGTCGCGGCTCGCGTGCATCAGCTCCTTCAGGGCGGCCCGCACCGCCACCGGCAGCCGTTCCAGCTGCCCGACCGCGTTCAGCCGGATGCCGTTGTCGAGGATTTCCCGTCGTTCTTGGACAAGGTACCGGGCGAGCAGGCCCATCAGCGCCCCCACCTCGTCTTCCGGGCGCAGCCAGTTCTCGGTGGAGAAACTGTACAGGGTCAACGCCGACACTCCCAGCTCTCGGCAGGCCCGGGTGACTGCGCGCACGCTCTCCGCGCCCTCCTCGTGCCCGCGCACCCTGGGCAGGCCACGCGACTCCGCCCACCGGCCGTTGCCGTCCATGATGATCGCGACGTGAGCGGGGACTTTCATCGGGGCGCCCTCAGACCTCGAGGATCTCCTTCTCCTTGGCGGCGCACATGTCGTCGACCTTCTTGCAGAACTCGTCGGTGGACTCCTGCACCTTCTTCAGCGCCTTGTCGCGCTGGTCCTCGGTGATGTCCTTGTCGTCGCAAGCCACCTTGAGCATCTCGTTGTAGTCGCGACGTACCTGGCGCACGCGCACCTTGGCGTCTTCCGCGTGCTGTTTGACAATTTTCACGAGTTGCTGGCGTCGTTCGCCGGTGAGCGCCGGGATGGGGATGCGAATCACCTGCCCATCGTTCTGGGGGTTGAAGCCGAGACCCGACACCGCGATGGCCCGCTCGATGTCGCGGATGGTGCCCTTGTCCCACGGGTTCACCATCAACAAGCGGGCGTCGGGGGCAGTAATCCCCGCCAGCTCCTTGAGGTGCATGGTGGAGCCGTAGCTCTGCACCTCCACCGGCAGGTGCTCGATGAGGCTCGGCGTGGCGCGGCCGGTGCGCACCCCGATGAGATCGCGCTTGAGCTGGTCCATGCTCTTCGCCATGTCGTCCGCGGCGCCCTTGGTGTACTCGTCTGACATGCTGCTTCCTCCGGGGACGCTGCGTCCCGCCAGTGGTGGGACGCTACTTGTTGGTGACGAGGGTGCCCACGGTCTCCCCCAGCACCACGCGCCGGATGTTGCCCGGCACGTTGAGGTCGAAGATGATCATCTTCGTCTTGTTCTCCATGGCCAACGCCATCGCCGTGGCGTCGGCCACCTTCAGCCCCAGCTTCAGGGCCTCGAAGGGCTCGATTCGGTCGAAGCGGACGGCGTCGGTGAACTTCTTGGGATCCTTGTCGTAGACGCCGTCGACCTTGGTGGCCTTGAGGATGACGTCGGCACAGATCTCCGCCGCGCGCAGCGCCGCCGCCGAGTCGGTCGAGAAGTAGGGGTTCCCGGTCCCCGCCGCGAAGATCACGACCCGCCCCTTCTCGAGGTGCGCGATGGCGCGGCGGCGGATGTAGGGCTCGCACACCTGCTCGATGCGCAGCGCGCTCATCACGCGGGTGTAGCAACCACGGCGCTCCAGGGCGTCCTGGAGGGCCAGGGAGTTGATCACCGTGGCCAGCATCCCCATGTAGTCGGCGTGGGCCCGCTCCATGCCCTTCTCGCTGCCGGCGAGTCCCCGGAAGATGTTGCCGCCGCCGATCACCAGGCCCAGTTGCACGCCGAGGGCGCGGACCTCGATCAGTTCCTCGGCAAGGCGACCGAGCACGCTGGGCTCTAGGCCAAAGTCTCTCTCGCCCGCGAGCATCTCCCCGCTAAGCTTCAGCAATACGCGCTTGTAGACGGGTTGGGCAGGCACGGCAGCCCGTCTATCGCGCCGGGGGCCGCCTTGCGCCGGCGCCGGGGGACAGCGTGCCCCAAAAAGACGAACCCCCGAACCGTTTCCGATCCGGGGGTCCGCGTGACCTTCTGCGGCTGCCCTCGCGGGCAGGCCACGTCTGGCGCCGGAGTTACTCGGCGTCGCAGGCGTTGCAGGCGTTCCCGCTGTCGCCGTCGGTGGCGCAGGCAACGGCGGCCGCGCCCAGGAAGGCGGCGGCGAAGAACGCGATGAGGGGCTTGATGAACGACATGGTGTGTCTCCTCTACAGTTTGAGTTTGGTCTCTTGCGGTTTTTCCCGGTCGGCCGGGCACGTCCCCGTCGGGCAAGCCCAACCGGAGACCGCCGGAATATGAACCCGTTTGTCTCGCACTGTCAAGAGCGCCGCGCGCGTCGTCGCAAGATCGTTCCTAGTGCAATCGTGAGCAATGAAATGCTCGCCGTCGCCGGCGCGCCGGCGCAGCCGCAATCGTCCCCGCCCCCGCCTTCCACCTGCTCGGCGCAGTCCTCGTCGATCTCGACGTCACAGTCGTTGTCGATGCCGTCGCAGACCTCCACCGCGCCCGGGTACACGGTGTTCAGCAGGTCGGCGCAGTCCTCGCCACCCGACGCCGGCGCGGCGTGCCCGTCGCGGTCGATGTCGTAGTTGTCGGTGCCGGAGCAGTCCTGGTCGATGAAGTCGTCGGGGGCGTCGGTCTGCCCCTTGGCGACGGTGGCGTCGGTGTCGTCACAGTCGCCCTCGAGCGGCGTCACGCCGTCGCCGTCGGCATCCGAGTTGAGTTCGTCGTCGTCGGCCAGGCCGTCGCAGTCGTCGTCGACGCCGTTGGTGGGATCGGCCTCGCCGGGGTTCACGCCCGCGTCGGTGTCGTCGCAGTCGGAGGCGTCGGTGTAGCCGTCGCCGTCGGCGTCCTGCCCGCGGGCGTTGTCGTCGATGCCGTTGCAGTCCTCGTCGATGCCGTTGCGGT
>CAYHRZ010000535.1:0-3960 GCA_964359125.1 uncultured Klebsiella sp.
TGGGTCGGCACCGGCACGTCGTCGCCTTCCGCCGGTGGTCGCACCGGTGGCGCCTTGCCGGCGCTCGCCCTGTCGTCCGCAGCCGGGAGGTCGAAGAGGCTGGCGAGAGGGTCGAAGGCTCGTTTCGGGGTGCTCATGTCGGTGCGGCCTGGCGTTCGAAGGCGCGCGTATCGTACCTCCGCGCTACACGCACCGCGCCGATGTTCGAAGCTCCCCCCACGCTGTTCCTCGTACGCCACGGTCAAACCGCCTGGAACGTCCAGCGCCGGGTGCTCGGTCGCACCGACATCCCGCTCGACGACACGGGGAAGCAACAAGCAGGCGGGTTGCGCGCGCGGCTGGGTGCGGTCGACGCGGTGTGGACCAGTCCGCTGTCACGAGCGAGGGAAACCGCGAGCGCGCTGGACTGCTCGGTCCCGCCTCGCGTTCACCACGGCCTCGTCGAGATGGACCAGGGCGAGCTGGACGGCCTGGGCGAGGCCGAACTCACCGGGGACTACGCGACCATCCTCCGGCAGTGGCGGGAGGATCCCTCCGGCCTGCGCCTCCCGGGCGGCGAGACGATGGACGAGGTTCGTGACCGTGGCATGGCCGCCCTCGCGGAGATTGCCCAGGCATCGAGCGGCCGGGTCGCGGTGGTGACCCACCAACTGGTCATCGCCACCGTGCTGTGTGCGCTGGCGCAGGAGCCGCTGTCACGCTGGCGGTTGCACACCCACCCCAACTGCGCCTGGACGGAGGTTTGTTGGGGCGCGGTGCCCCGCGTGGTCGCGGAGCGCGTCAGCCCTGGGCCGGAACCGTCGCGATGATCGCGCGCAAGGCGTCTGCATCGAAGCGGTAGGCCTCGTTGCAGAAGTGGCACTTCACCTCGGCGCCGTCTTGGTCGGCCAGTATCGACGTGAGTTCCTCGCGGCCCAGCGAGCGCAGGGTGTGCGTGACGCGCAGGCGCGAGCAGGTGCAGCGGAAAACCAGGTCGCTCAACCCGAGCACCTCGACCGGCGCCCCGCCGAGGGCGCCAAGGGCGAAGGTGGTCATCACGCCGCGGAAGTCTTCGCGGATGGGGAGGTCCACCAGCTCGGCGAACTCTTCGGCGTCGCAGCCCGGCAGGCGCTCCACCAGGAGTCCCGCGGCGAATTTCGGGACGCCGTCGTCGTCGAGGTCGGCGAGCAGGCGCACGCGACTGTCGACCTGCTGGCTCTGCTGCAGGAACAGTTGGAGGGCGCCCTCGATGGACTGGCCGTCGACCTCGGCCACCCCCCGGTACACCTGCTGCGACCCCACCGACTTCATGGCGCTGATCACGCCGAAGAACTCGGCCTGGTCGCGCACATCGGCTGGGCCGAAGCGGGCGCGCAGCGTCCCGTCGGCGTTGACGTCACATGAAAAACCGAAGGGGGGCGACTTGCTCTGCACGTCGACCGTGAGCCGCTCGTCGCCCTTGACGTGGGCCGCGAGCAAGCAGGAGGCCGTGATCCCCTCAGACACGCGCCGGGCCGCGCCGCGATCCAGTCCATGTCGCGACACGGCCTCGGCCGCCGGTCCCGTCGCCTCCACCGCCAAGATCCGCACCTTCCCGCCCATGCCGAGCGCCACCACCATCCGCCCGCTTGGGAACGCCATCTCCGCCATGCCCGCCGCTATCACAGTTGCGGGGAGTCGCCCGGTGGGCCCCCCTCCGCCAGTCGAGACGTCACCAGCGCTCGCCGCCGCCCCAACTCGTCACACTCCTCCGCCACGAAGTGGGCCCTGGCCATCTCGTCTACCAGCCGAGCATGGGCGGCGAGGCGCCCCCGGGCGCTCGGCGAGCGCATGGCGTCGGCCACGTCACCAAAGGCGCGCATCAGGCGCAGCGCCACCGCCATGTCCGCTCGGGCGTACTGGCGAACCTGTTCGAAGGCCAGGTCCACCAGGTCGCCGTGGGTGGGGCCGGGGACGATGGCGCCCCCGTACTCGACGCGGACGGGCGCGCGGCCGGCCACTCGAATGAGCAGTCGCGACAGGTGGTCGATGCACGTCGCGGCAGTGGACGGGTCGTTCACCGCCGGCGAGATGGCCTTGAGCGCGACGTCGACGATCTGCCGGATGCCGAACTCCACGTCTTGCTGCATCGTGCGGATGGGCCCGAGGTCCACGGCCGCGAGCAGCGCCGCCTCCTCCGCGGCCGACACCGGATCGCTGCACCGAAAGAGCGGCACGCCCGCGGCCACGAAGCTTCCCATCCCGCGCAAGAGTCGAAGGCGGCGACCGCCCCTGGCCACGCTGGCGAGGGCGTCGGCATCGACCAGTTGGACGTAGCCGGAGGTCCGCGCACGGACCACCGTCCCCACGACCTCGGGGACGGGCGGGTCGTGGGGGTGGTCGTCGTCCCAGGGGGACCGGAACACCTGGTCGATCACCACCTCCGTCTCCCGCGCCAAGCGGTCGACGAGGTGGTTGGCCTGGATGCCCATCACCGTGTGGTGGATGAAGTAGACCAGGGCCGAGAGGCTGCCCAGCGAGAGGATCAGGGCGCCCGTGAGGGCAACCCCGGGGACCGAAGGCGGATCGGAACGCACGGCGCGCAGGACGAGAAGGCAGTACACGAAGGTGCCGACGAACAGCCCCAGCGTGTTCTGGCTGACGCGGTCGCGCATCATGGTGCCGAGCACGCGCGTGCTGAACTGGATCGACGCCAGAGAGAGGGCCACCAGGAGGATGGAGTAGACAACGCTCACGACGGTCATCATCGAACCCGCGAGGGTGGACAGGACCACCTGGGCGGTCGCCGGTTCGGTGGCCAGCCGCAGCGAGAGCGCGGGCAAGAAGTACCGCTCGGCCGGGGGCAGCCCCGCCGCGAGTCCCGCGCAGGCCGCGAGGATGGCCGCCGGGCGAAACAGGAGCCCCGAGCCGAGGTCGTAGCCCAGTTGCTGCAGGAGGAAGGCGCGCGGAGTCAGCGCTGCACCGGTGCCGGGTACGCCACGGGCGGCAGGTCCAGCGCTTGCCGGAGCGCCCGGTCGCGCAGCACGGCTCCCGGCGTGTCGGGCGTGGACCACAGGCCGAAGCGCCAGTAGCCCTCGCAGCCCTCTTGCGCCCGCAGGCTCACCACCGTGTCGGCCAACCTCGCCTCGCCGAGCGTGTCGAGTTCGGCGGCGGAGAGTCGGCCCGACGCCACTTCGGGGTTCTGGGCGTTGCGCCACTTCACCAGTTCGACCACCGGTCCGAGGCACCGGTGTTGTTCGACCTCGGGCGGGGTGCACCCGAGAATGAGGGCGATCACGAACGCAGTCGGTCGCGAACGCGCGCCGCCGCGGGGAGGATCGCCGCCACCACCGCCACGCGCACCGGCGTGAGCAACTTCGTGACCGCGTACGCCGCGACCAGGGGGCCAGCGCCCCCCGTCTGCTCGGTGAGCCAAGGCCAGTCCAGGCCGAGGTGCACGAGCGCCGCCACCGACGCGAAGGTGAGTCCAAAAACGCTGAACCACACCACCAGCGCCAGCGGCCCGTACTCGACCGCCAGCACCCGGAGGCGGGCCTTGACCTCAGCCGGCCGCCACAAGGGCCTGCTCCATCTTCTGCCGGAATGCTGGCGCCTCGATGAACTCCACCGTGGTGCCGAGCACCGTGCCGTCGGGCTTGACGAAGACCACCGTCGGCAGGCCGCGCACCCGGTACTTCTCCTGGACGGCCTTCACCACGGGGTCCGCCCGCTCGGTGCAGTCGATCATCACCGGCACGAAGTTCTCGGCCAGCGCGATCACGCCCGCGTCGTTGTAGGTGTACTTCTCCAACTCGTGGCAGGCCGCGCACCACTCGGCCGTGAAGTCGATCATCAGCGGCTTGCCGCTGGCCTCGGCGGCCGCGAGCCCCTCGGCCTCGGAGCTGAACCACTTGATGGCCTGGGCCTCGGCGGCGGCTCCCGTCGACGAGAGCCGGAGCGGCGGCAGGATGAAGCCCTGGGTCACCAGCGTGCCCCCCAGCA
>CAYHRZ010000536.1:0-3951 GCA_964359125.1 uncultured Klebsiella sp.
ATCACCGGCAGGGCGTGACCGAACAGGCCGTAGGGGAGTCCCTGGGCGAAGTACAGGGCGAGGAGTAGGCCCACCCGCTCCCGGCGGTTCACCGGTCGCCTTCCGGGCGCAGGACCGGCGGGGGCAACTGCCAGTCGCCGGCCTCGGGCCAGCGGATCCCCTGGGGCGAGCGCAGGCGCACGCGTACCAGGGCGCGGGGGTGCTCGACGGCGGCCGTGCCGTCGCGACCGACCCAGCGGCCTGCCACGCCCACCCACCACCCGGGCACGCCCACGTCGAGGTGTAGGGTGCCGCCCTCCCAGCCGTATCGGAGGCGGTGGGGGAAGCCCGGCGACGGCGCCATCGAACCCGCGGTGAGGTCGAGGTGCCCGGCGGCGTTCCACGCGAAGTAGTCGTCGCGTCCCGGGGAAACGTCACCGGTGGGGGCCACCAGGCGGTCACCGAAGTGTTTGATCGGGTGGTCCAGCGCCTCGGGGTGCGGTCGTCCCATGGCGGCGTAGGCGGCGCGCAGGTGGGCCCGGAACAGCACGTCGAACTCCCCGGCGAAGGGCGTGTCGAAGTCGTCACCGTACCACCACGTCCAGTCGCTGGCCTCGGCCCGCCAGAGGGCCTGCCGGGCGGCCTCCGGGGCCCCCGCCGCGTCGAAGGCCGCGCGGGCCTCGGCCAGCGCGCGCCACGCCCGGCGGTCCTCGTCGTGCCCGATCCAGATGCGGAAGTTGGCGTCGATCCAGGACCCCGTGTGCACCCGGCTGATCGACCCGGTGGGACGGGCCGCCGTCTCGCCGCAGGTTGCCGTGGGCACCGAGCGGAAAAGGGCGCGGAGGAAAGAGGCGCCGGCGTCGGGGTAGGACTCCCACGGGTTCTCCCCGTCGAGGACCAGCACGCTGCAACCTCGCGCCTCGAGGCGGGCCGCGAGGTCGGCGGCGGCGGCCTCGCCGTCCCAGTCGGCGTACACGAACCCCACCCGGTCCGACAAGGCCCGGTCGCGGAACAGGCCCACGACGTCACCCGCGCGCCACGCGGGGCCCTCGCCCACGCGCTCAGAGCGTTCGAGCACGCCTTCGTCGCTGGCGAACCAGTGGAACCCCGCCCGCGCGAGCAGCGGCAGTACCTCGGGCGACACCGAGCCCTCGGAGGGCCAGCAGCCGCGGACGTCGAGGCCTGTCCAGGCGGAAACCGTGTCGCGACCCGCGACGAGCTGGTCGAGCGCATCCGCCGGGTGACGGAAACCGGGGTCCGGACCCGTCTCCATGCACCGGCGCGCGTGGGCGGTGTCGACGAGGAGGGGCAGGATTGGGTGGGCGAAGGGCGAGGCGCTCACCTCGGGGAGCGCGGCGTACAGCGCGCGCAGTTCGCGCAGGCAGCGCGCCTGCGCATCGAGGATCACGCGTTTGTCGTCCTCCGAGAAACCCCGCCCCTTGGCGCGCAGGGCAGCCAACTCGGGCATGTCGACCAGGGCGGTGGAGCCAAACCAGGCGAGGTTGCACCAACTCTGCAAGTCGCGCAGTTCCGAAACGCTGAACCGGTGATTCTCCGAGCGTTTCCTGCGTAGTTCGTCCCACGGGGGGAACCAACCGTACGCCCGAGGAGACCCGTGGAAGCAGTGCTCGAGCATCCAGCGTCGCTCGGCGTCGTCGAGGCTGTCGGCCTCGCGGCGACACAGGTCGAGGTGCAGGTCGCTGCCCCCGGCGACGTAGCGCTCCACCTGCTCGACGAGGGTGGCGACCAGGTTGACAGTGACCCGGGCGCCGGTCTCCGTGACAATCCGCGGCACGTCGCGGTAACCCCGGGTGGCATGGAGCCGGACCCAGGGCATGATCGGCACCCCCGTGGCCGGGTGTCGGTAGTCGGGCTGGTGCATGTGCAGGAGGAGTGTCAGCAATCAGTTACCGGTCACACAACGCAGGTAGACGTCGAGGAGCGTGAGGTCGTCGGGGTTGACACCACCCCCCACGGGCATCGTCTGCTCGTCGATGACCCGCCCCCTGACCCGCGCGGCCCGGGCGAGGACGGCCGCCTCGGTGTCGAAGAAGTCGGTGGTCGGGGCTCCGAATCGCTCCACCGTGTTTGCCGACGCGTGGCAGGCTTGGCAGTAGTTCAGGAAGAAACCGTGCGCGAAGCTGTCCCAGGTGACGCCGGGGTCGCCGCTGCATGCCGCCGGAGGGCTGGCCGAATCGCCACTGGTACCCGGCCCTTCGTCGACCGGCGCCGCGGGTGTGCAGCCGGCCAGGACGAGGAGCAGGGCCACCCTCATGCCAGCACCGCCGTCACCGGGGCGTTCTCGCCCGGGTCCACGTCGCCGAGGGCGAGCACGGTGGCCCCGAAGTTGGCCGCCATGATGCCCGGACCACCTTCGTACACCTCGCCCGTGGTGTAGTCGAGGCCGGCGCCGAAACCCGAAGTGTCGTAGCCGCCCACGACCTGCCCCCCCTTCACCCCGGCGCCGAGGAACATCGCGCTGGTGAAGGTCCAGTGGTCGCGTCCGCCGCCCTCGTTTTCCCTGGGGGTGCGTCCCATCTCGGAGAACACCACCACCACCACCTCGTCGGAGAGGGGCGTCCCGCCCGCGCTGGTGCGGGTGTCGAGGTCGGCGAGACCAGTCGAGAGGGCGTCGAACAACTCCTCGAAGTTCATCGACTGCAGCTCGCCGTTGCTGTGCGTGTCCCAGCCCTGCGCGCACCAGCCCTTGTACTCGACCAGTGCCGAGCGAGCGAGGCCCTGCTCGAACACGTCCCACACGGCCGAGAGTTGGCCCGGCAGGGCAGAGCAGCCGGAACCGTAGCCACCGATGCTCAGGTTGTTCACCTCGAGCAAGGCGTCGATGTCGTCGAGGGCGCTGGCCCCGGCCAAGGCGATGGGGCTCGCGCTCGAATCCCAGCGGGAACGTACGAAGGCATCGACCAGGGCGGCGCGGGTGTCGGAGGGCAGGGGGGTGGGCACGTCGGCCATCGCCAGCACCGTGCCGTCGAGCAACTTCCCGAGTTGGCCGGAGGAGCCCACGCGCACCACGCGGTCGGTGTACTCGGCCGTGAACGCGGTGCCACTCATCACGAAGTACGGCAACAAGACGCGGTCCTGCGCGTAGGCGGCGAGCGTTGCCCCCCAGTCGTCGGCCTCGCCGTCGGCCACCCCGGTGCTGATGATGCGACGGCAACGCTCGTGGGTGATGCTGCGGACCTCGATACCGTTCATCACACAAGTGCGCGAGGCGTAGCGCTCGAGGAAACTCCGCACGGCGGGGCGGTCGGGGTGGTCGACGAAGGCGATGCCGCCGGTCTCGGCGGCCGTGGCGTCGCTCTCCATCGTGACCACGGACGAGGCGAAGTTGGGTTGGAACACCCGCGGGGTGTCCCAGCCCCCGGAGCAGTGCAAGAACAGGAACTTCCGGTCCGGCGAGGCCGCGCGTGCCCGCCCGGGGAGGGCCAGGCCACCCAGCGCCGCGCTCGCTTGGAGCAGTCGCCTACGCGAGAGCTCGGGTTTCATCAGTAGGTCGCCATGGCGGGGTCACGGATCATCGCTTCGATCACCGACGCCCAGGCCTCCTCGCTGGCGCTGGCGCTGGCGACGCCGGACCAGAGCAGGCTCAGCTCGTCGACCCAGTCGCCGGTGGCCCGCGTGGCGTAGAGGCGCCAGTGCAGGTCCCGCAGTTGCTCCTCGAACTCGCCGTCGCCGGGGCGCGCACCTTCGCTGGCGGTGAGCACGGTGGCGTCGGGGGACTTGAAGTCACGGCGGACGAGGGTGTCGGCGGCGAGTTGGGCCACGCGGGTGCTGGTGAGCATCCAGGTGAGCCCCGGCGTGCCTTGCGGCCGGGTGACCGTGTAGCCGTCGACCCCGCCGAAGAGCACGCGGTAACCCTCGATGTCGTTTTCCAAGGCACGGACGCCGTGGAGCGTCCACTGCAGGCCGGTGAGGTCCTCGATTATCGCGATGAGCCGATTCCCGACGATGATG
>CAYHRZ010000537.1:0-3922 GCA_964359125.1 uncultured Klebsiella sp.
CCCTGGCGATCCTGCTCCTGCAGTGGCCGAGCGAGGAGGCACCTGCCCCGGTCGTCATGGTGCCGCCCAGCATCGACGACCAGGCGCCGCTGCCCACGGGGGGGGCGCCGGACGGCATGGCCCCGCCCCCGGTGGACGGATCGCCGCCCGCGAGCGAACCGGGTGCGAGCGGGCCCGGGGCCAGCGGCGAGGCCTCGCCCGAGACCCCCTCGACAGGTCACCGGCCCGCGCCGTCCGCGCCCCCTCCGGCTTCCCCGGCCCCCGTCGTCTCGCCGTCGCCCGCCCCGGCCACTGGTGCCCCGCCCAGCGGGGGTGCTGAGCCGCCCTCGGCAGGGGTCTCGCCCACGCCGGCCCCCGCCGCCGCCCCGCCGCTCTCGGTCGCGGCCCGCGACGGCTGCGCGGTCACGGTCGACGGCGTGGCGGTGGCCGAGAGCACGCCGGTGTCGCCGGGACAGCACCAGGTCGCCTGCAGTTGGCCCATCACCACGGCCGACGGCGCCGACAGTACGGTGGAGAAGTCGACCCGCGTGACCGTTCCCGAGGGCGGCAGCCTCGTGGTCGAGTGCGCGCCGCTGTTGTCGCGCTGCGGGGTGAAGCGGTAGGCGCGCCCTGCCGCCTACAAGTGCGCCCCCTTGCCGACCGCCTCCGCCACCGCCTCGAACATCGCCTCGCCCACGGTGGGATGGGCGTGCACGGTGTGCAGGAAGTGCTCGGCGGTGACCTCCGCGCCTCGGGCCATCACGAAGTTGGCGAGCAACTCCGACACGTCGTGGCCCACCATGTGCGCGCCCAGGATCTCGCCGTACTGGGTGCCGACGACCACCTTCACGAAGCCCTCTGGGGCGCCGATAGCCCGGGCCTTGCCGTTGGCGGAGAGCGGGAACCGTCCCACGGTGAAGTCGAGGCCCTTGGCCTTCGCGGCCGCCTCCGTCAGCCCCACGCTCGCCACCTGCGGCTGGCAGTAGGTGGCGGCGGGCATGTTGCCGTAGTCCACGTCGGGGACGAGCTCCCCGGTGATGCGGGCCACGCACACGTGCGCCTCGGCGTAGGCGGTGTGCGCCAACGCCGGGGGCCCGATCACGTCGCCGATCGCGTAGACGCCCGCGACGTTCGTGCGATAGGAACTATCTACCTTGATGGTGCCCTTCTCCGTGGCAACGCCCGCCACCTCCAGGCCGATACCTTCCACGTTGGGCGTGACGCCGAGGGCGAGCAGCGCGTGTGAGGCACGCAGTTCCCGGCCGTCGGCCAGCACCGCCAGGGCGGCGTCGCCGTCGCGCCGGACCGACTTCACAGCGGCGCCCAGCACGATGTCGACCCCCTGCTTCTTGAAGGACTTCGCCACCTCGGCGCTGACGTCGGCGTCTTCCAGAGGACAAACCCGGTCCGCCGCCTCCACCATCGTGACCTTCGTGCCAAAGGCGTTGTAGAGGTAGGCGAACTCCAGGCCAATGGCGCCGCTGCCGACGACGATCACCGACTCGGGTTGCGTGGTCGAGGCGATCGCCGCCTTGTAGGTGAGCACCTGCTGGTCGTCGACCTCCATGCCCGCGAACACCTTGGCCCGCGCTCCGGTCGCGACAACGATGTGCCTTGCCGTGATCTCACCGCCGTTGACGCCAACTTTCCCACCGCCCAGCAGCGTCGCGGTGCCCGCGATGCTCTCCACGCCGTGCTTCTTGAAGAGGAAGCGCACCCCCCGCTCCGACTGGTCGGCGATCTTCCGGCTCCGCGCGACCACCTTGCCCCAGTCGTGCCGGGGATTGTCGAGACCCAGGCCAAAACTCTCCGCCTCGTTCTTGATGAACTGGTAGTGCTCTGCCGCCTTGAGCAAGGCCTTGCTGGGGATGCAACCCCAGTTCAGGCACACCCCGCCGAGGCGCTCCTTCTCCACGCAGGCGGTCTTGAGGCCGCGCTGGGCGGCGAGGATGGCGGCGAGGTAGCCGCCGGGACCGCTGCCGATGACGACGACGTCGTAGTTGCTCAAGGGTGCTCCGCGAGGGCGCCGCGTTTATCGCGCCGGCGCCGGGGCGAGCTTTGCACTAGTCGTCGTCGGCGCCGAGGCCCGACAACTTCAAGGCCAGTTCGTCGGGGTTGTTGGCGTACTTCAGCGCGTCGTCCTGCTTCACCCGCTGTTCCTTGATCAGCGCGTAGAGGTGCTGGTCGAAGGTCTGGGTGTGGTAGGTGGCGCGGCCCTTCCGCATGTAGTCGCGGATCTCGCGGGTGCGCTTGGGATCCACGATGCACTCGTAGATCGTGCCGGTGTTGATCATCACCTCGAGCGCCGCCACGCGGCCCCCTTGCGCGCCGGGCACGAGCCGCTGCGACACCACCGCCTTGAGCACGCTGCCCAGGAGCAGACGAATCTGCGCCTGGTGGTGCGGCTCGAAGAAGCCGAGGATGCGGTTGATGGTCTCGTGGGCGTCGACCGTGTGGAGGGTGGCCAGCACCACGTGCCCGGTCTCCGCCGCCGACAAGGCGATCTCCACGGTTTCCCGGTCGCGGAGTTCGCCGATGAGGATCGCGTCGGGATCTTGCCGCAGCGCGGCGCGCAGGGCGTTGTGGAAGCTCATCGCGTCGATGCCCACCTCGCGCTGGTTCACCACGCTGCGGCGATCCGAGAACACGAACTCCACCGGGTCCTCGATGGTGAGGATGTGGCAGGGCTGCGTGCGGTTGATTTCCTCGATGATGGCCGCCAGCGTGGTGCTCTTGCCGGAGCCGGTTGCGCCGGTGACCAGCACCATGCCCCGAGCCTCGCCCGCGATCTTCTTGAGTACCGCCGGGAGCTTCAGCTCGTCGATGGTCTTCACCACCGTGGGGATGGTGCGCAGCACCGCGCCGATCTTCCCTTGCTGCCGGAACACGTTCACGCGGAAGCGGGCGAGGTCGGGGAAGGAGTGGGCGAGGTCGCACTCGTTGGTCGACTTGAAGCGCTCGCGCTGACCGGGGTTCATGATGTCCCACAGGCACCGCGCGAGTTCGTCGTTGACGACAGCCGGGAAACCCGGGATCGCCTTGATGTCGCCGTGCAGGCGCATCAGCGGCGGCAGGCCAACTTTGAAGTGGATGTCGCTGGCGCCGAGGGCGACGGCCGACTTGCAGATCGCGACGAGGTCCATCACCGCCCGAAGTTAGCCCGCCGGGACGGTTAGAGCGCGGGCCTCCCCGGAACGTCGTCATGGTCCTCTTGCTCGCCGCCCTCGCCGTCGCCGCCCCGCCCGCCGAGCGCGAAATCGACACCTGGAACCTCGCGGAGTTGTACGCCACGGTGGAGGCGTGGGAGGCCGACATGGTCGCCACCGAGGCTCTCGTCGAGAAGGTGGCCGACTGCAAGGGACAGCTCGCGGTCAAGTTGCTGCCCTGCTTGGAGGAACGATTCAACGTGCACAAGGCGGTGATGCGGCTCAACGTGTACGCCGGCAACCACAGCAACGCCGACACGCGCGACACGACCTGGCTCGGCCGCAGCCAGCGCGGGGAGATGCTCTACGCGCGACTCGACGAGGTGGGGTCCTACTTCCGCCCGGAGATCATCGCCCTCGGCGGCGGGACGGTGGAGAAAGCGATCTCGGGTGAGCCCAAACTCGCGCCCTACGACTACTTCCTCCGCAGCGCGGCACGCGACGGCGCCCACGTGCTCCCGGCGGAACAAGAGGCGTTGATGGCGGGAAGCGCGACGGCGCGGGACGCGACCATCCGGGTGCGGTCGCAACTGGTCAACGCCGAGCTGCCCTGGCCCGAGGTCACGCTTGCCGACGGCACAAAGGCGAAGCTCACCCCCGCCGGCTACACGCAGTTCCGGGGCGCCCCCCTGCAGGCCGATCGGAAGCTCGTCTTCGACAGCTTCTTCGGCGCGCTGTCGAAGTACCGGGGCACGCTGGCCGCCGCGATCGACGGTGCGGTGCAGAGCCACTGGTAC
>CAYHRZ010000538.1:0-3916 GCA_964359125.1 uncultured Klebsiella sp.
TCGCCGCGCCTCCCACACCCCGCCCTGCGACGTGCCGCCGAGGGCGATCCGTTCACACTTGCGCCCGAGCGCCCGGGCGATGCTGCGGCCGAGAGAAGTTTTTCCGACGCCCGGAGGACCCACGAAACAGAGGATCGGAGACTTCGCGTCGGGTTTGAGCTGCCGAACGGCGAGGAACTCCAGCAGTCGTTCCTTGATCTTGTCGAGTCCGTAGTGATCCTCGTCGAGTACGAGGCGGGCTTGGGGCAGCGAGGTGTTGTCGGTGGTCTGGACCTGCCAGGGCATCGCCACCAGCCAGTCCAGGTACGTGCGTGCCACCATGTACTCGGCAGCGTCGACGTGGATTTTCTTGAGCCGGTCCAGCTCCCTCCGTGCCTCCTTCTCCACCTCGGGGGGCATCCCGGCGTTGGAGATCTTTTCGTCGTAGTCGCTGGCCTCGTCGGCGACGGTCTCGCCCAGCTATTTCTGGATCGCCTTGAGTTGTTCGCGGAGCTGGTACTCCCGCTGTCCCGCGTCCATCTGCTTCTGCACGTCGTCGGCGATGGTGCGCTTGAGGAGGGCGTACTGCTGCGATCGCTCCATGAACCAGGCCAGCCGCTCCATGCGCTTGGCGAGATCCGGCTCTTCCAACAGCTCCTGGGCCTCCGCCGGGATCACGCCGACCTGCGGCGCGAGGTGGTCGCACACCCGCTCGGGTTCCTGGTGCAATTCCAGCGCCCGCTCCAGGGCGTCGGGCGGCTTCTCGGGGCTGCTCGTCGCGAAGATCTCCCGCGCCAACTCGATCACCCGGCGCGTCGCGGCCTGCACCGCCTTGGTGTCCGAGGCGGGACCGGCGAAGCGTCCCGGCACGCAGCAAGTCCCTTCGCGCTCGGCCTCGTGGAAGTCGGAGACGGTACAGCGCGACAGCACCTCCACCAGGGCCCGCACCGAGCCGTCGGGGAGGTTCATGGTGCGGAGCACCCGGCACAGCACGCCGACCTTGGCCACGTCGTCGGGCCCGGGGTTCTCGAGGCCCGGGTCGAGCTGGAGGGTGGCGACCAGGTCCACTTTCCGGTCCAGGTGGAGGTCCAGCGCCGCCACGCTGGGTCCGCGACCCACGGTCACCTGGGTGATCTGGCCGGGGAACAGCACCTGCGTGCGCAGGGCGAGAGCGGGGAGGGTGCGTGGCATGGGAACCCCGTCGTCTAACGCCCCCAGCCGGGCCGCGTCGCCAGCGGCACGGCGGTGTAGACTGCCCCCCCGTGCCCGACACGTTCCCGATCAGCTTCGGCGAGTACCAGCTCGTGGACCGACTGGCGACCGGCGGTATGGCCGAGGTGTTCCTTGCCCGGAGCGTGGGCATCGAGGGCTTCGAGAAGCGGCTGGTCATCAAGAAGATCCTGCCCGAGCTGGCGAACCGCCCCCGTTTCGTACAGATGTTCGTCCACGAGGCGAAGCTCTCCGTCTCCCTGAACCACCCGAACATCGTCCAGGTGTTCGATCTCGGCAAGGTGGGGCAGGACCCCTACATGGCCATGGAGTACATCCACGGTCGCGACCTCACGTCGGTGATGCGGGCCTTGCGACGGCAGGGCGAGCGCATCGACGTGGGACTGGCGGTCCACGTGGCCGCCAAGGTGCTCCGGGGACTGGGGTACGCCCACGCGCGCACCGGCTCCGACGGGCGCCCGCTGCACATCGTCCACCGCGACGTTTCCCCGCACAACGTGGTGGTGTCCTTCGAGGGCGAGGTGAAGCTCGTCGACTTCGGCATCGCCCGGCTGGTGGGCGAGTCGCTGGGCGAGGCGGACCCCGCCCAGGCCGGCCGGCCCGGCGGCGGAAAGTTCGCCTACATGTCGCCGGAGCAAGCCCGGGGCCTGGCGCTGGACCACCGCTCGGACCTCTTCTCGCTGGGCGTGGTCCTCTTCGAGATGCTCGCGGGTCGGCGGCTGTTCGCCAACGACGACGTCGACGAGAAGCTGCGGCAGGTCATCGCCTGCGAGGTGCCCGACATCCGCGCCCTGAACGACCGAGTGCCCGACGGTCTCGCCGCGATCCTCGTCCGGGCGCTGGCCCGCCTCCCGGAGGACCGCTACCCGCACGCGGCGAGCTTCGAGGAGGACCTGCGCGCCCTGGCGTTCGCCGAGCGCTGGCAGGGGGACGGCGTGGACCTCGCCGCCCTCTTGCGCTCGTTGTTCGCGGCGGAGTTGGCGGGCGACACCGCCTCGACGAACCTGGACCTCCTGGCCGGGGACCTCGATGCCATGCACACCGGCGTGGACCCGGAGCCCAGCGGGTCCGCGTCGACCAGCGAGTCGGCCTCGGCCTCGGAAGAGCGCGCGCACCACCGGTTGCTCGCCGTCCACGGGGAGCGGAAGAACGTCGTGGCGCTGGTGGTGGAGGTCAACGGGCTGACCGAGTTCTCGGCGCGGGCCGACACCGAGGAGGTGGGGCGCGCCCACTTCAAGATGCTGCGCATGGTCCGCACGCTGGTCGACAAGATGGACGGGGTCGCCGAGCGTTTCGACGACGACACCTTGTTCGTGTTCTTCGGCCTCCCCCGGGCCCACGGCGACGACCTCGACCGCGCCTTGGGTTGCGCCCGGGAGTTCCACCGACTCGCCGGTCGCCTGCGCCGGCGTGGGCTGGTGGTCGAGTTCAGCGTGGGCGTCCACGTCGGTGAGCTCAACGTGGGACGGCAGCGCGGGCGGCACTACCGGTTCACGGCCCGCGGCGACACCCTCAAGACGTGCGTGCGCCTCGCCTACGCGGCGGACCCCGGGACGACGCTGGTGTCGGACCGGGTGGCGGCCCTGGCGGGCGACCGCTTCCCCTTCGAGCGGGGCCCGGAACTGCGCCGGAAGGGCTCGCGGGGCACCCGGACCACCTTCGTCCTGGGCGAGGGGCGACGCCGCGCGGGGCGGGGGATCGTGGGCCGGTGGCTGCGCCGGGGCAACGAGTTGGAGGTCATCCGCGACGCGTTGGGCGGCGTGCGAGAGGGACGCGGTGGGCGCATCGGCGTGCACGGCGACGCGGGCATGGGCAAGACCCGCTTCTTCAAGGAGCTGCGCGAGCTTGCCTCTCGGCGACAGATCGCGGTCTTCCACGGTCGGGCCCTGCCGTTTGGCGCCGACCGTCCCTTCGCGCCCTTCCGCGACCTGATCAGCGATATCCTCGGGATCGAGGCGGACACCGACCTCGTCGAGGTGAAGGATCGCCTGCAGCGCCTCGCCGCCCTCCGCCTCGACGACCTCGACATCGCGGTGATCGGGACGCTGTACGCCATGGAGTTGGGCGACCGCGGGCTGCCCGCGCGGGAAGCCATCGACACCGTGATGGTGAAGCTGGTGCGTGGCCTGGCGCGGGAGCGCCCGACCATCGTGATGCTGGAAGACATCCAGTACCTCGACTCCCTGGAACGGCAGTTGTTCAAGCAGTTGCTGCACGCCACCAGCGGCGAGGCCGTGCTGCTCCTCGCCAGTTGGCGAGGGGAGACGCCCGCCGACCTCGCCGCGTCGATGGAGTTGGTGCACCTCAGCCCGCTGGACGCGGCCACCGTGGAGGCCCTGGCCGTCGACGTGCTCGGCGCCGAGACGATCGGCCCGGACCTGTCCCGCCTGGTCCGTCGCACGGCGGAGGGCAACCCCCTCTACCTGGAGGAGGTGCTCAAGGCGCTTCGCCAGTCCGGCCGGATCTGGTACGAGGGCTCGCGGGCCCGACTCCGGGATCCCGAGGTCGTCCCCGCGATTCCCGACACGCTACAAGGACTCATCGCGGCCCGGGTCGACGCCCTGGACCCGCTGGCCAAGGGCGCCCTGCAGGTCGCCGCCGTGATCGGCCTCGGCTTCTCGCCGGTGCTGCTGGGCGAGGCGGTGGGCGCCGACGAGCCCATGGCGATGGTGGGCGAGTTGGTCCGGGCTGGCCTGGTCTTCCCCGA
>CAYHRZ010000539.1:0-3915 GCA_964359125.1 uncultured Klebsiella sp.
CGCGCTGGATGATCCGTAGCCGTCGCCGTCGTAGTCGTAGTAGTACGAGGAACAACCCGTGGAGTCCTCGGTGTCGGCGGTACCGTCGCAGTTGTCGTCGATGCCGTTGCAGATCTCGTCGGCGTCCGGCCCCACGTTCACGGTCGTGTCGTCGCAGTCGCCACCGCTCTCCGAGTACCCGTCGCCGTCGTCGTCGTAAGCGCGCGTGCCCTCGTCGGTGGTGCCGTCGCAGTCGTTGTCGTAGCCGTCCTCGATCTCGGTGGCGCCCGGGTAGGCCAGCTCGTAGTCGTCGTTGCAGTCGCCCATCTCCTCGGTCCAGCCGTCGCCGTCGTCGTCGATCTGCGAGCTGGGGGTGACCACGAAGTACGCTTCCTCTGAGGTGGAGAAATCGTCGGTGTCGGTGACGGTGAAGAACAGGTGCTGCGTGCCCCCGGGGAGCGACGCCTCGCACTCGGCCAGACCGGTGGCGTCCGCGGTGGGCGCGCAGAACTCCGTGCCATCTTCCAGGGTAAACGAGAGGGTCAGCGACTCGGCTGCGTCCTGCTCGTCGCTGACAAGCACCACGAAGCGGAAGTCGTCACCCTCCTGGGCGCTCTCCCCGCTGGCCGGGTGGATAATGTCGATCTCGGGCCCGTCCGGCACGTCGAGCACGGTGAGCACGATCGAGGCTTCGGCCTGCTCGCCCTCGTCGTCCGCCGTGGTGAGGGTGACCAGGTGGTTCCCCACGCTCAGGTTGGCGGTGGCGAAGGTCGTGGTTCCACCCACGTCGGCGGGCTTGTCCGTCTGCAGCACGCCGTCGATGTCGCTGGACCATTGCACAAACAGCTCGTCGCCCGCCGTCTTGTCGTCCTGCACCGAGCCGATGAACTCCACGATGGTCGCTTCCTCCACCGAAGACCCGTCGGGCGGCGACTGGATCGACGCGCGCGGACCCTCGTTGAAGGTCTTCACCGCCACGTCGTTCTGGCAGGCGGCCAGGAGTGCCAGCAGGCTCATGCGCAGTTCCTCGAACGGGCAGGATAGCACCCCCGGATGGTGCTGGCGGCCTGCGTGCAGATGCGGTCGGGCCCCGACGTGGGCCAGAACCTCGCTCGGGTCGAGGCACTGGTCGCGCGTGCCGCCGCTGCGGGCGCAACGCTGGTCGCGACACCAGAGAACACGACGCTCCTTGCCTCCCCGGCCGACAAGGTGCGCCTGGCCGAGCCGATCGACGGCCCCACGCACCGTGCGCTCGGGGAGCTCGCCGCCCGCCACGCCGTTTGGCTCCTCGTGGGATCGGTGGCTGAGCGTTGCGACGACGCGCGCTGCTACAACACCTCCCTCCTGTTTGACGACCAGGGCCAACTACGCGCCTCGTACCGAAAGCTTCACCTCTTCGACGTGGACCTCGCCGACGGCACGCGCTTCACCGAGTCGGCCCACGTGGCCCCGGGCGACGAGGTGGTGGTGGTCGACACGCCCGTCGGCCGCTTGGGCCTCTCGATCTGCTACGACCTTCGTTTCCCCGAGGTGTACCGCAGACTGGTCGACGGCGGCGCCGAGGTGATCGCTGTCCCCAGCGCGTTCACGCTCACCACCGGTCGCGACCACTGGCACCCGCTGCTGCGCGCGCGCGCCATCGAGACGCAGTGTTTCGTGCTCGCCCCGGCACAAGAAGGGCCCCACGGGGGCGGTCGTCACAGCTACGGGCACGCCCTCGTGGTCGACCCCTGGGGGACGGTCCTGGCCGAGTGCGCCGACGGCGAGGGCATCGCCCTGGCGGAGATCGACCTCGGGCGAGTCCGGTCGGCGCGGCGGGCGATTCCCGTCAGCGCGCACCGGCGGCTGCGCTAAGATCCGGCCATGTCCCCCGCGCTCCGTCGTGCCACCGTCGCGGATCTCGTCGAGGCTGAGACTCAGGGTCGGCGCCTAGAGTTGCTCGGGGGGACGCTGGTCGAGAAGGAGGCGGCGGGCAACCGGCACGGCGCCTCGCACGGCGGCGTGTTCGCCACCGTCCGCGCGCCCTTCCGGGGCAGGGGCGGTCCCCAGGGACCCGGAGGCTGGGTGTTCCTCATCGAGCCCTCGGTGCTCGCTGGTTCCGGCGACGTGGTCGTGCCCGACGTGGCGGGGTGGCGGCGCGAGCGCGCACCCTCCGGCGACGAGTTCCCGCTCACCGTGGCACCCGACTGGGTGTGCGAGGTGGTGTACTCCTCCCACGGCCGGGACGTCGGCCAGAAACCGCCCATCTACCTGGCGATGAACGTGGGCCATTACTGGGTGGTCGACCTCAATGCGATGGTGCTCACGGTGTACCGCGCCGGACCCGATGGCTGGGTGTGGGTAGCCGGGGTGGGGCCGGAGGGCAAGGTACGGCTCGAACCCTTCGACGCGGTGGAGTTGCCGGCTGCGGACTTGTTCGGCCTCGACGAGGCGCCCTGACGACGACCGGCGCGGCGACGGCCGGGCCAGGCGCGCCTACCGCACCAGGTGCGCGATCAACGCCTCGGCCGAGGCCTCGTCGGTGTCGCTCACGAAGAACTCGCCGTCGGGCTGGAAGGCCACCGCGCAACCATGGGCGGGGCAGATGTCGATGCAGCCGGTGCCGGTCACGATCACGTCGCCCTTGAGCCCGCGCTCCTTCACGGTCTTTTTGAGGTAGTCGCGTAGCTGGGCGCCACCGTTCATGCCGCAGGAGGGCTTGCCGGTGGCCGGGTCGCGGCTGTTGAAACACACCAGCATCTGCCTGCGCGCGTAGGGGGTCTTGACCGGCTTCATCGGCGGGCCCTAACCGCGCAACTGGGCGACGTGGCGCAGCACCTCGGCCACGTCGGTGCTGGGCCGGGCGCAGGCGGTGAGCGAGCAGGCCAGCGCCGTGCCCGGGGGGGTGCCGGTGGTCACCCGGCGCACCACGAGGTCGGGGTCCGGGGCGTTCCACAGCGCGCCACGCAGCTCGTCGTCGTTGACCTTCGCCACCACCGGTCGTCGCGCCAAGCGCTCGGCGAGGGCCGCCGCCGGGGCCCCCATGAACCCGTAGCGATCGGCCTCGGCCAGCGCACCGGAGAGGGCGTGCTCGGCCACCTGCTGCCAGCGTGCTTCGCCGGTGAGCGCCCAGAGCCGCCACGCGGCCTCGCCCAGCGCCGCGTTGCCGTGCAGCGGCCGGCGCGCGTGCCGCAACAGGCCCACGCCGCCGCCGGTGGCGTCGCGGTAGCCCACCGGCAGGCGCAGGTGCTCGTCGGCCCACGAAACCACGCAGGCGGCGAGGTCGAGCCAGGCGTCGTTGCCCGTCCAGGCCCCCACGGCGATCGCCCCTTCGGCCACGTGAGCCTGCTCGTCGAGCAGCCCCGCCTGTCCACCTGAGAGTCGCGACACGAATCCACCTGGCGCCACCAGCGTCCGCACGCTGTCCATGGTGATCCTCGCCACGCCGGCCAGCCCCGGCCGCCCGAGCATCGCCGAGGCGCGCAGCATCGCGGTGGCCGCGAGGGCGTTCCAACCGGCGTACACGCTGGGATCCACGGCCGGGTGGCCCGAGGCCCGACCGAAACCCCCGGGACCCGGGGCAAAGTCTTCGTTGTAGAAGCCCTCGTCGGCGTCCATGCTCCCCTTGAACGCCGCCCCCGTCCACAGGTGCCGCAGCAACCAGGTGACGCTGCCCTCCACGTTGCCGCGGTGCCCACCCGCGCGGGCGTAGAGGCGCAACAGGCGGGCGTTGTCGTCCAGTAGTTTCTCGTAGTGCGGCACCTGCCAGTCGTCGCGGGTGGTGTAGCGGAAGAAGGCGCCATCCACCGGGTCGTAGAGCCCCGGCGCGGCCATGGCGTCGAGGGTCTTGCCGAGCATCCCAGCGCCGTCGCCCGGGAGCGGGACGGCTGCGTTGGCCTTGCACCGCAGTACAAACTCGTTTCCAGTTTTTTCCTGATGGTGCTGCCGCGCGCGGAT
>CAYHRZ010000540.1:0-3893 GCA_964359125.1 uncultured Klebsiella sp.
TGACCGATCATCGGGCGGCCATTGTATTACCACCCGCCGATGTCGAGCACGCCGCGGATGGTGTCGGCGCTGACCGGCACCTGGGTGAACAACTCGAAGCTCAGCGCCCCCTGGTGCATCAGCATGCCGATCCCGCGCTGGATGCGTACGCCGCGAGCCGCGCAGGCCACCAGTTGCGGCGGGTCGGCCATCCAGTAGTTGGCATCGGTCCACACTGCGCCCGCGGGCAGGTGATCGACGCTCAGGGCGCGGAGAGCGGGCATGCCCTCGCCGCTGAGGCAGTTGACGACGACGCCCCAGCGTCGCTCGGCGAAGGCGCCGGGATCCAGCGGCGCGGCGGAGAACCCCACCCCGCCGAAGCGAGGCGCCAGCGCGGTCACCGCGACCTCGGCCCGGGCCGCGCTCCGGTTGAAGAAGCACACCGACGCGACGCCGGCACCCGCCAGCGCCGCGGCCACGGCGCGGGCGGTGCCGCCCGCGCCGAGGATCGCCACGTCTCGGCCGGCGGGGTCGATGCCCAACTCGTCGCGGAGCGCGCGCAGGTAGCCTTCGCCGTCGGTATTGTGACCCTCCAAGCGGCCGTCGACATTGACCACCACGTTGACCGCCCCAGCGCAGGCGGCGGCCGGGGAGAGGGCGTCCAAACCGGGGATCACTCGCTCCTTGAACGGCACGGTGAGGTTGCACCCCGCCAGCGCGAGCACGCGAATGCCCTGTGCGACCTTGTCTGCGTCGTCGGGCCGCGTGTCGAGGGGCACGTACACCGCGTCGATCCCCTTCCGGCGGAAAAGCTCGTTGTGCATCGCCGGCGACAAGGAGTGCCGGATCGGGTGCCCCACCAGCGCGAAGACCCGTGTTTTTCCCGTGATCACTGCAAGAACTCCCGCGCGGCGGCGACGTCGAGCGCGATCTGTTGCCGCAGCGCATCGAGCGACGAAAATCGGCTCTCTGCCCGCAGGCGCGACGCCAGTTGCACCACCAGCCGCTGACCGTAGAGGTCGCCGTCGAAGTCGAGCAGGTGGACCTCGAAGCGCTGGGCCACCCCGCCCACCGTGGGTCGGGTCCCCACGTTCACGGCCGCGGGTCGCCACCTGTCGAGCCACACCCGCGCGGCGTACACGCCGTTGCACGGCCGCAACTCTTGTTCGAGTTCCAGGTTCGCCGTCGGGAACCCGATGGTCCGACCGAGTTTGTCCCCAGCGACCACCCGCCCGGTGACGACGTAGGGGCGGCCGACGAGGCGCGAGGCCTCCTCCACGTGCCCGGCCGCCACGAGCTTTCGAACGCGGGATGACGAGATGGCGCCGTGCTCGTCGCACAATGCCCCAACCTCGCGGACCTGCACCTCGGGGAGCAGCCGCCGGATCGCCGCCGCGTCCCCCGCGCGCATGTTGCCGAAGCGGAAGTCGTGCCCGACGACCAGGGCCCGGCAGCGCAGGCGATCCCGCAGCACCCCCTCCAAGAAGCTCGCTGCGGACAAGGCGGCGAACTCCGGGGTGAACGGCTCGACGACCACGTGGTCGACACCCTCCGCGAACAGGGCCTCCACCCGGTCGGCGGTGGTCTGGATGCGCGGTTGGTGTCGCTCGGGTGCCACGATCGCCGTCGGCGCGGGTTCGAAGGTGTACACGCACGTGGCGAGGCCGCGCTCGCGTGCCACGGCGTCGAGTTGCGCCAGCACCGCCCGGTGCCCGAGGTGAACCCCGTCGAAGTTCCCGATCGCCACGGCCGTGCCCGCGGCGGGGGCCGAGAAGGCGCGGGAGCCGGCCACGGCAGGGCGCAAGGCCCCGGTGCTATCGTGAAAGTTGGGGGCAGGCGCCCCGTCGCCCCGCGGCTACACTCGCAGCGCCATGCTCCTCTGGGCCAGCATCGCGACCGCGACGACCTGGGTCGTGGCCAAGGATGGCACGGGTGACTTCGGCCAGGTGCAACTCGCCATCGACGTGGCCCGCGCGGGCGACACCATCGAAGTTGGACCGGGAACCTACGTGGGCGCCCTGGACCTGCGGAACCGCCCGATCAGCATCGTCGGTCGCGACGGGAGTGCGGCGACGGTGATCGACGGCGGCGGCGCGGACGTGGCCCTCACCATCACCGGCGCCGACGTGTCGATCAGCGGGATCACGTTCGTAAACGACGGCGCGGGGATCGTCACCCGCGACCGCAGCGATGTGGACTTCGTGGACGTGGTGCTCTCCAACCTCTCGTCCGCGTTTTCGATGGATAACGGCGCCGCGTCCTTCACGGACTGCACGCTGAGCGACAACGTGGGGGAGAAGGGGGCGGCGATCCACGCCGAGGCCGGGGAGGTGTCGTTGTCGTCGAGCCAGCTCTCGGGCAACCGGGCGGACCGCGGCGCCGACGTGTACCTGGGCCCATCGGTGCGCCTCTCCGTGCGGGATGTCCGCTTCGAGGGGAGCGAGGCGCAGGCCGACGGCGGGAGCATCTACGCGTCGCCCGGCGCGGCGCTGGTGGTCGCCAACAGCGTCTTCGACGGGTCGCGGGCCGTCCGTGGCGGGGCCATCGCCCTGCGGGCCGCCTCCTTGAGCCTCAGCGGGTCGCCGGTGCTCGCGGCCTCCGCCGACACCGGCGCCGGGATCTGGGCGGAGGGCAGCACGCTGGTGACGGTGGCGGTGTCGTTCTCCGGGGGGGTCGCAGCCACGGGCGCGGGCTTGTTCCTGGCCGGGGGGTCGTGGGAAGACCTCGGCAGCGGCTTCGACGTCGGCGAGGCCGACGACGCCGGCGCGGTGTACGCCGAGGATGCGTTGGTCGTCCTCTCGGGCACGCGCGTGTCGGCCAGCCTGGCCGCGGGCGTCGGCGGCGTCCGCCTGGTCCGCCCCGTGGCGGGCAGCGAACTCGACGCCGTGGTGTTCGACAACAACCGTGGCGAGGTGGCCGCCCTGAGCGTGGAGGGCGGCGAGCCGGTCTCGCTCGTCGCCCTCGTGGTGGACGACAGCGACGGCGACGGGGCCAGCGTGCGCCTCGCGGGCGACGTCGAGGCCTGGGGCATCTCGGTGTCGGACAGTTCGCCGGCGGCCGCGGTGTCGGTGGAGGGGACGGCGTACGTCGAGGGGTTGGCCGTCCGCACGGCGGGGACGGCGCTCTGGTTGCGCTCGGGCACGCTCACGCTGGTCGGCGCTGACCTCGCCGGCTCGACCGGTGCGATGACCGTCGCTGGGGGATCGCTGGACGCTCGCTCGCTGCTCGTGCTCGGTGGCGACGTGGTCGCGACCGGGGGCGAGCTCTCCCTCGCACACGCGACGCTGGTGGGCGGCGGGCTCCGTGCCGAGGGCGGCGCCGTCGTCGGGCACAGCCTGGTGGTCGAGGGCCCGGTGAGCGGAGACGTGGACCTGACGTACAGCGACGTCGTCGGCGGGCCGGTCGGTGGCGACGGCAACATTTCCGCCGACCCGCTCTTTCTCGCGTGGACGGGCGTGTCCGACGGCGCCGACTTGCGCCTTTACCGGGGTAGTCCCTGCGTCGACGCGGGACACCCGAGCGTGGTCGATCCCGACGGCACTCGGGCCGACATGGGGGCGTTCGGTGGACCCGACGCGGTCGTGACCGACGCGGACGCCGACGGCCACGACAGCGCCTCGGACTGCGTGGACAGCGACCCGACAGTGTTCCCGGGTGCGGACGACGTCGTGAGCGACGGCGTCGACCAGGACTGCGACGGCGCCGACGCGGTGGGGGCCGCCGGCGTCGAGGGCGACACGGCGGCCGCCGCTGGCGCTCCGTCGTCGTCGCCGCCCTGCGGCTGCGAGGCCGGCGCCGCGCCGCTGGCCCTCGGCTTCGCCGCAGCCATCAGTCGGCGCGCCAGCCGTTTGCGACGAGCGCCGCGTCGACCCCGCGGGTAGCTGCGTTTGCTTCGCCTTCGAGGCCGGCGCGGC
>CAYHRZ010000541.1:0-3882 GCA_964359125.1 uncultured Klebsiella sp.
GAAGACGTCGACACCATCGTGACGTTGCTGCACGCGCACGTGCGCCATTTGCAGGGCGTCAACGCGGGCGCGGGTCACGCTGAACTCGCCGGTCAGAAAACCGGGGCTCGCCGCGACCTCTGCGGCCAGGGCCTCGAAGGCGAGGTCCTCGGCGAGCGCCAACTCACCGGGCGTACCCTGCGTAAACAGGATTTCGGTCTGCGTGCCGCAGGCGGCGAGGACGAGCAGCAAGGGGAGGGTGCGGGTCATGATGGCTCCGTTGGGGCTTCTGTACGGGACTTGGCGCGGGGCCGCTACAAGTTTCTACTCCGCGGGTGCGTCGCAGGCGCCGGTCGTGCAGTCACAGACGCCCTCGCAGTAGTGGACGATCTCGCCGGTGGCGAAGAAGTGCGCCATCTGCTCCTGGGCAGCCCAGGCCCGGCGGGTGTCTTCGTGGGTGTCGTAGTTGTCGTCGGGCGGGGTGTTGTTGTACGGCACCTCGGGGGCGCCGTGCTCGAACTCCGCCAGGGCGCTGCCCGTGTAGGGCCCCTCGACCTCCGCGACGCCGTAAACCGACCGCAGCGCGGGGTTGACGATGACGCCGCCGTAGGCCCGCGCCATGTTCTGCGCGCCCAGCGTGGTGACCTGCGCGTCGCCCACCGCGTCCTGGACGAGCACCTGCTTCGCGGGGACACCGTCGAGCGGCGACTCGTTCACCAGTCGACCGTAGCCGCCGGCCTCGCCCGGGTCCCAGGCTTGCTGGAGGATGGCCATCCAGAACGCCAGGTCGCGCTGGTCGTCGTACACCGACTGGAAAAGGCCGAAAAAGGGCGTGAAGTCGGAGCTGCGAGAGAGCAGGATGGAGTAGGGCATGCCGCCCACGCCGAGGGTGGCGCGTTCGATGTCCTTGGAGAGCGCGATGTACGCCCCGCCGAGGATCGCCCCCTGCGAGTTTCCATAGTAGTAAACTTCGCTCGTGTCGATTGGCGCCATGCCCTGCAGCGCCGCGTCGGTGCTCATCGCCCCCTTCATCATCCACAGCGCCGCGTGGAACTCCACGAAGCCTTGCAAGGAGCGCTCGGCGATCATTGGGAATCTGCTAAGATCCTGAAGAATCATCAAGGTGATCTCGTCGGTGTCTTCCTCCTTCATCCCCGTCCAGTCGGTGGCGAAGACGAGGTAGCCGTGACGGTCGGCCACCTCGGCGAGGTAGCCGGCGTGCACCTCGTCCTGGGCGCCAAGCAGGCCGTGGCCGTACTGCAACAGCTTCAGCGGCTCGGTGCTGGTCTGCGCCACCCGGGGGACGACGATGGTGAAGGGCACCGTCGTGTCGCCGTTGTAGGAGGGCATGCCCGCGCTGTCGCGGGTGAGCAACGTCCCGGGGCCGTCTTCCTCCGTGTAGAGCGGCACCGTCATCGTGCCGTAGACTCGCTTCCACGTGTGCTCGTTCTCCTCGACGGCGTACTCCTCGACGCTGGTGATGGCGTACGGCGGCCCGCTCGCGCCCACCCGAGTGTACGCGTCGTCGCGCATCCACTCGCCGCGACCCGCCACCGCCTCGGCCGACTTGACCGTGAAGTCCCAGGCCAGGAGCGTTTCCGCGCGGCTCCAGCCGTCGGCCTCCAGGCGGCCGAAGATCTCCTCGTAGAGCTCGCGCCGTCCCTCGATGTTCCAGTCCTCGGTCGCCGTGCCGTCGCGCAGCGCGGCGAAGCCGTCCGACGCGGCAATGGCCCCGCCGTCGCCGTCGACGAGGCCCCGGATCCCCACGACGTAGCGGTGGCCGTAGTGCAGGGGGAGAACAGGGCGAATGAACAACATCCGGCTTCCTTCGGCGGCATTCCCGGAGTAGTCGAGCTCCGCGAAGTGGGCCACGCGCTCGCCGGTGTCCCAGTCGATCAGCACCGTGCTGCTGCCATCGGCAACCGACGCCGGGATGTTGTCGTGACCGACGAGGTTCTGGTCGGCCATGCCCGGGAACTCGGTGAGCATCGGGCCCATCGGTGAGAAACCGTCGAGCTCGTTCCAGAGCGTGGGCTCGGGCTGGTAGCTCAGGTCCCCCTGCTGCGTGGCCGGGATGGTGGTGGCGCCGAGGTGGACGCGCACGCCCGTGGGGCTCGTACTGTCGTCGCGCAGGTAGAACGACGACGGGAACGGCAGGCCGCACATGCGGTATCTGATGGGATCGCAGTCGGCGTACTCGGTGGGCTGGACACCGGTCTCGTCGACGGGACAGCCGAGAAGGGCGAGCAGGAACACGGGGCCACCTCGAGGGGGCGACGACGTTACCTCGCCGGGTCGCGGGGTGCCATCGGTGAGACCGGGCTACGAGGCCATCCATGCCCACCGCCCTCGTGACTGGCGCCTCCGGCGGGATCGGGGCCGACCTCGCCCGCGTGTTCGCCAAGAACGGCCACGACCTCGTCCTGGTCGCGCGTTCCCGCGACAAGCTGGAGGAACTCGCGGCCTCGCTCACCGGCGTGAGGTCCCGGGTGATCGTCGCCGACCTCGGTGACCCCGCCTCCCCGTCCCGGGTGGCCGAGGAGGCTGGTAGCATCGACGTTCTCGTAAACAACGCCGGCTTCGGCCTACGCGGCGCCTTCGCCACCGAGACCAGCGGCGCGAGGGAGCTGGAGATGATCCAGCTCAACATCGGCGCGCTCACCCACCTCACGAAGCTCTTCGTCCCGGGGATGGTGGAGCGCAAGTCGGGTCGCGTCCTCAACGTCGCGTCGACCGCGGCGTTCCTGCCGGGCCCGTTCATGGCGGTGTACTACGCCACCAAGGCCTACGTGGTGTCCTTCTCGCAGGCGCTGTCGGAGGAACTCGACGGCACGGGGGTCACGGTCACTGCCCTGTGCCCCGGCCCCACGCGAACGGGCTTCGTGGAGGCGGCCGCCATGGGAAGCACCCCCTTGTTCAGCAGCCCCGCGGTGATGGACTCCCCGGAGGTCGCCGAGGCGGCGTTCGCCGCGTGCGTGGCCGGACAGCGAATGGTCATCCCCGGCGTGCTCAACTGGATCGGCGCGGCAAGCTCCGGCTGGGCGCCGATGAGCGTCACGGCCAAGCTGGCCCGGCGCCTGAACGGCGGCGGGTAGCTCCCGCGCCGAGCGACGCTCGCGGCCCGCGTGGCGCGCGTCGAAAAAAGGCGCTCCACGGCCACTCCGTTGCGACGCCCGCTCGCGGCCCGTCCCCGCGTTCAAGGCGACGTCGTCGCGGGCCCCGCGCGGCTTGAATAGGCGGCGGCGATGTTCCTGCTGCTCGCGAGTCTCGGCTGCGCCCCGTCCCCGGTCGCCGGCGCCACCCTCGCGCACGCGAGCAGCTGCGGCTCGATCTCCAACAACGACCTGCGCCACTACTGCACCAGCAACTGCGGCAGCATCTCCAACAACGACCTGAGGCACTTCTGCAGCGGCAACTACGGCAGCATCAGCAACAGCGACCTGCGCCACTACGGGCAGGCCAACTGCGGCAGCATCGGCAACAACGACCTGCGCCACTACTGCTCGGGCAACTACGGCAGCATCGGCAGCAACGACCTGAGGTACTACGGGCAGGCCAACTGCGGAAGTATCAGCAACAACGACCTGCGATACCTCTGCAGCACCGGGCGGAAGTACCCGGGAAGTTTCTAGGCCGGCGCAAGCCCGGCCGCCGCGACCAGTAGCCGAGCCGGCGGCGCCGCCTGCCCCGGAAAACTTCCTGCCGGCCGGATCGCGGGCGCCGCGACGCGGCACTACACTGCCACCATGTTGACCCTCCTCTTGATCGCGTGCGGCAGCCAGACCATCGTGGTCGACGACAACCAGGACGCCGCGAAGGACGACACCGGAACCAACGGTGACGCGGACACCGACGCCGACGGCGACACGGACGCCGACGCCGACGCCGCCGGTATCGACTCCG
>CAYHRZ010000542.1:0-3879 GCA_964359125.1 uncultured Klebsiella sp.
ATGAAGGACCAGGTCGACCAGTTGTTGGCTCGCGGGGTGCGGGCCGCGCTGGTGAACTCCAGCATCGACCCGGCCGAGCGTCGGGAGACCATGGACGCCTTGCGCCGGGGCGAGGTGGAGTTGCTCTACGTGGCGCCTGAGCGTTTCTCCCCCCGGTTCCTAGAGTCGATCCGCGGGGTCGACGTGCGGCTCCTCGCCATCGACGAGGCCCACTGCATCAGCCAGTGGGGGCACGACTTCCGACCCGACTACCTGCGACTGGGGCAAGCGCGGGAAGCGCTGGGCCGCCCGCGCACGGTGGCGCTCACCGCCACCGCCACCCCCGAGGTGCAGACCGACATCCTCCGCGTGCTCGGCCTCCCGGAGGCGCGGCGCTTCGTTCGCGGTTTCGACCGTCCCAACCTGAGAATCGACGTGGTCGAGGTCAAGGGCCCCCGCGAGAAGGACACGCTGGTCGGCGCGCTCGCGGGCGGAGGTCCCGCGCTGGTGTACTGCGCCACGCGAAAGAACGTCGACAAGGCGGCGGCCGCGATCGCCGGGGCGCGGGCCTACCACGCGGGCCTGGAACTGCCGGAACGGCAGGCCGCCCAGGACGGTTTCATGCGGGGCAAGGTGCCGGTGATCGCCGCCACGAACGCCTTCGGCATGGGCATCGACAAAGACGACGTCCGCGCGGTGATCCACTACGACATGCCGGGCAGCATCGAGGCCTACTACCAGGAGATCGGCCGCGCGGGTCGCGACGGCAAGCCCTCGCGGGTGACGCTCCTGTTCCGGGAGGAAGACCGGCGCATCCACGAGTTCTTCATCCACGGCAGCCACCCCCCGGCGGCCTGGGTCCACGCCGTCTGGAAGTACGTCGACGGCCGCAACGAGAACCCGGTCTTCCTCGCGCCCGGGGAGTTGCAGCCCGTGCTGCCGCCCGAGGCCGACGACCGCGCGGGTCAGAGTTGCATTTACACCCTGGTGCGCGAGGGCCTGGTCCGGCGCCTGGGCAGCGCCGACCGGGCAGGCTTCGCTGAGTTGGTCACCGCCTGTCGCGAGACAGGTCTACGCGGGAAGGTGTACGCCTGGCTCGAGACCCACGCCGTCGAGGGGCGCACCGGCACCGTGGCCGACCGCATCGCCGACGACCTCGACCTCACCCCGGAGCAGGTCGTCGCCACCCTCACCACCCTCCGGGGACGCGGGCACATCCGGTGGACGGCCCCCTCGCGGGCCGACGGCTACGAGGTGCTACGCCCCGGCGCGCCGCTGGCGCTCACCGAGGAGCAGGTGCGGGCACGCATCGCCCGGGAGCTCAAGAAGCTGCAGGCGATGGTCGACTACGGCCGGGCGGCGTGTCGCCGCAAGTACGTGCTGGAGTACTTCGGGGAGGTGGCGCCCTACGAGCGTTGCGGCAACTGCGACGCCTGTCGCGCGGGGAGCAAGGGCGGCGTCGCCCCCCGGGCCCTGGGCGCCGACGAGGACATCGTCGTCCGAAAGGTCCTGTCCTGCGTGGCCCGGATGAAGGACGGCCACAGCGCGGGGATGGTGGCGAAGGTGCTCGTCGGCACCCGCGACGGCGCCGTCGGCGGTCTGGGTCTCGACCGGCTCTCGACCTTCGGCATCCTCGCGCAGTTCTCCTGCCGCGAGGTGGAGTCGGTGCTGGCCGAACTGGTGCGCGCGGGGGCGCTCACGAAGCGGTCGGCCCGTCGCACGATCGGTGGTCGCGACACGATCTACAACACGCTGGCGCTCACGGACCTGGGCACCGCCGTGATGCTCGGTCGCGCCGACGACTTCCGCATGTGTTTCCCCCTGGGCGCGGCAGCTTCCGCCCCGCCGTCGATCACCGCGCCGCCGCCCGGAGCGACCGACCTGTTGTTGCACCTCCGCGACGTGCGCTCCCGCCTGGCCAAGGCGGCCGACGTGCCCGCCTACGTGGTGGCGCCCGACAAGACGCTGCTCGCCATCGCCAGCAGCCGCCCGGTGTCCCGGACCGCCATGCTCGCGGTGCACGGCATGGGGCCGGAGCGGTTCCGGAAGTTCGGCCAGCCGCTGCTCGACGCCGTGCGAAGCTGGTGCGGCGGCTAGCCCCTACGAGGCTCGCCGGCCCTGGATCTCCGCCGTGATCCCCTGCAAGCGGGCCACGCGATCCTCGGTGCGGGGATGCGTGCGGAAGAGCGCGAAGATGCCACCGCCGCTGAACGGGCTGACGATGAACAAGTGCGCGGTAGCCGGCTCGGCGTGCGCGGGGATGTGTGCGGCGCCATCTTCGAGGCGGAGCAGGGCGCGCGCCAGGGGGCGCCCGTCCCCGATGAGCCGGGCGGCGTAGGCGTCGGCGGCGTACTCGCGGGAGCGGCTGATCGCCAACTGGATCACCGTGGCCGCGATCGGCGCCACGAGGATGCCCACCAACCCGCCGACGCCGCTGCCGGACTCCTCGTCGCTGTTCCGACCGCTGCCGAGGATCAACGCCCACTGCGCCCAACTCGCCAGCATCGAGATCGCGCCGCCGGCCACCGCCGCCACCGCCGAGATCAGCGTGTCGCGGTTGCGGATGTGCGCCAACTCGTGGGCGATCACCCCTCGGAGTTCCTCGGGCGGGAGCATCCGCAAGATGCCTTCGGTGACCGCGACGGCGGCGTGCTCGGGGTCGCGGCCGGTGGCGAAGGCGTTGGGCTGCGCCTGCGGGATCACGTACACCTTCGGCACCGGCAGGCCCGCCCGCCCGGCGAGTTCGCGCACCATGCCGTGCAACTGCGGCGCCTGGAGGGGATCCACCTCGCGGGCCCCGTACATGGAGAGGATGAGCCGGTCGGAGAACCACCAGCTCCCGACGTTCACCACGACCGCCACGCCCAGCGCCGCCACCATGCCCAGGTTGCCGCCCAGGGCGCGACCCACGAAGAGCAAGAGGCCGGTGAGGCTCGCGAGGAGCAGGGTGGTCTTTAGGTTGTTCCACATGGGCGTAGAGCTACGCGCACGAGGCAGCATCGACAACGCGCGTTGACACGGCGTGACGACGATCGACCCTCCCGGGGGCGCCTACCGCCCCGGCACCTTCGGGCGGAGTTTTTCCTCGGAGTACCCCGGCGGCACGGTGAGGCCCCGCTCGTAGGCGCAGCCGCCCTCGACGAGCTTGCCGTCGGCGGTTGACTCGAAGAACTGGGGGTGCGGGCTGCCGGGCCCACCGGCAGAGATCCCCAACTCGCGCAGGTTCAGCTTGGTCCCCGCCTGGCGCCACTCGCCGGCGAAGGTGACCAGACCGCTCCACGCACAGGTGGTGCCCGGGGGGCAGGGCGACACCAGGTCGATCACCGCGTAGGTGTGATCCGACTCGAAGCGCACGTTCCGAGCGTGGTCGCGGCCCCCGCACGACGCCGACGTCCAGTCGCCCAGGAAGGCCACGCCCGGTGCGTCGCCGAGGAGGGTGGGCACGGTGGCGGTGGCCGGGTCCGCCGCCGGTTCGACCGGCGCGACCTCGACCGCAGCGGGGTCCTGGCTCACCGCCGTGGTGGCGCAGGCGAGGAAGAACATCACTGGCCCGCGTCGGTGAAGGGGTCGAAGGCCACCCAGCCGGCGTCGGTGATGACGAGCTCCTCCCCGCCCGCTGCGCTGGCCGCCGACTCACCCTGCCCCTCGTCGAAGTGGAAGAGGAACAGCGTGTCGTCGTCGTCGGCGAAGGCCTCGGCCGGGCGGGTGAAGTCCTCGGTGTAGCGCACGCTGCTGGAGACCCGGAGCTCGTCGAGCACCCCGTACCAGCCGGTGGTGGCCGCTTTCGCACAGCCCACCTGCAAGCGCTCGTCGGGCTCGCCGGGGAAGGCCTCGTTGGCCCCGGCGAGCTTGCCATCCACGAAGAGTCGCACGCCGCCCGTGCCGCCGTCGTAGGTGCCC
>CAYHRZ010000543.1:0-3874 GCA_964359125.1 uncultured Klebsiella sp.
CGTCGCCGTCGGCGTCGACCGGGGTCGTCGCCGTGTCGCCGCTGTCGCTGTGGCCGGAGTCGGCGCCGGAGTCGGGAGGAGTTTCGCTGTCGGAGGTGCCGCTGTCGCGCCCCGGGGCGTCCTTGCCGGGGCCGTCGGCCCCGGCGCTCCCCGGGCAGCCCGCCAGCGCCAGCCAGAGCGTCACCACTCGAGCACCCCGCGCCAGGTGCCGCTGCCGCCGGTGGCGACCAGCAGCCAGGCCTCTTCCTCCTCGCCGCCCATCGCGATGCCGAGCTCGCTCCACCGCGCGTCGTTCACCCGCGGCGTGGGCGGCTGGGTGGACAGCTCGGTGAGCGTCCAGCCGGTCCCGCTGCGCTCGGCGACGATCGGCCAGGGGTAGGAGCACAGCGTGCTGTAGTCGTCGCGGTGCCCGTTGCACTGCTCCCAGTTGGGGATGTCGAGGGTGGGCAGGATGGCCAGGAGGTCGCTCACCTGCGGGTGCGGGGCCACCGTGCCGATGCCGTACTCGAAGCTGGCGGGGTCCACCAGGAGCGTCTGCGCGTAGTCGTCGAGCGACACGACGCAGGCGCCGCCGCCCCTCCGCGTTGCTCCGGACGACGTGTTGGCCGCGTCGCGCCAGTAGCTCCCGTACACGTAGATCTCGTTGGCCCAGGGCGCCACGGTGGCGCCCGAGATGTTCCGCCCGCTCACGCCGCAGGTGTCGGCGGCGTAGGGCTCGAAGTGTTTGCGCAGCGGGATCCACTCCCAGGTGGCCGCGAGGTTGCCGGCGCCGTCGTCGGCGACGAGCACCCGGGCGAGGTTGCAGGGGTAGTACACCTCGTCGTTGCTGGTGACGGTCGTCGCGGTGTTCTTGCCGGTCACCACGTACACGATGTCCAGCAGGAAGTCGTCGGGGTAGCCATCCAGGTCGAGGTCGTCGGCCACCCCGTCGCCGCCGGCGTCGTGGGTGTAGCTGTCGACGCCGGGGTGCACCAGTTGGAACGAGCCACCCTTGTACGCATCGGCCTCGACGCAGGTGCCAATCGTGTCGTTGCCCAGCGAGTCGGTGACGGTGTAGGCCCCGTCGAAGGGGACCGGCAGCCAGGCGTCGCCCGAGCCCGGCGCCGAGCCCACCCCGCTCCGGACGGTGGCGTAGAGGCCGCCGTCGGTGGTGAAGGTGCCGCCCGAGCCCGATACCGAGGTGGCGTTGAACAACACCACTGCCGTGGTGGCGTCGAGCGCCCGCACCTGGAAGGGGTTGCCAAGCGCGCCGTCGTCCACCAGCGGGTTGCCACCCGAGAAGGGCGACGGGTCGTCGGGATCCATGGGGTCGATGTAGTGCGTGCCAACGAGATCCTGGCAGAGCCGCCGGTAGGGCTCCAGCGCGCCGAGGTCCATGTCGAAGATCACTGACTCCGGGTCCGCGAGCTCCGTCATGAACGCCCCCGCCGCGAAGGTCCACGACCACTGCCCGAGCATGGACTCCGCGTAGCGCACCACGCCCCCGTCGTGCGGGTAGCCGGTGGCGGCGCTGTCGCCCGTCGAGGACTGGTCGGCCAGCGTCATCCACACGCTGCCGTCGAGGCCCACCGACACGCTGTTGCTGCCCGCCCGGAAGCCGTCGTGCCAGAGGCAGTCGATCTCGGCGCCGTTGAGCGCGAAGGCCGACTGGTCCACCGTCGCGTCGAGGTAGAGGATGCCGACGTCCGCGTTCGCGGTGAACACCTGGCCGTCGGGTGTCGTCGCCGCTTCCTTGGCCACCATGGCCTGGTAGGTGTGCCGCTCGGTGGGGTCGGTGTCGGGCCAGAACACCCAGGTGGTCTCCTCCTCGCTGTCCACCACGCCATCGGGGGGCACGTGGTCGTCGTACCAGGGCGAGTCGAGGCCGTCGATCAGCCAGCCGTTGAAGCCGCCGCTGGTGGCGGCCAGCGCCTCGCCGTCGACCTCCGTCCAGGGCAGCCAGGTGGTGTCGTAGCCCGTGCCCGGGGCGAAGCGCGCCGGGAACACCGCCGGCTGGCCGATGATGCTCTGGCCCAGCCACGTGGCGTCGATGTCGAGGTTCGCGTGTCGGATCGCCTCGCGCACGTCCTCGTCTTGCTCGGAGTCCGCGAAGCCGTCGCCGAGGTCGTCGGTCTCCGAGTTCAGCGGCGTCCACGCCACGCCGAGCGCCAGGCTCTCGCGCTCCACGCGGTACACGCGATCCGAGTCGTACAGGGCGCCGCGACTGGCCGGCACGTTGGCGAAGACGTAGGTGGCGCCTGGGTCGATGCTCAGCCCGGTGAGCTCCAGGTTCGCGATTGAAGGTAGCCCGCCGTCGTCGGCCACGCGCGTGTAGCTCGCGACGGTGACCACGCCGCCAGCGTCGTCGACCAGCTCCAGGAGGTCGATGCCCGGGTCGTCGATGGTACAGGTCGTGTCGCCGAGCCCGTCGGCGTCGGTGTCGACCGGCCGGTTCCCCGCGTCGGCCACGAAAACCAGCGACTCCCCCTGCGCCGCGCTGTACTCGTCGAGCTCCATGTCGCGGAAGTCGATGGCCAGCGACTCGGGGATGGCCTCGCAGTAGGCGGAGGTGGCGCCTGAACAGTCCATGCCCCCGGCGGGCAGGGTGCAGGCGTACAGCCCCTCCCCCTCGTCGCTCCGCGCGCGGTAGCCCACCAGCAGCACCGGCGTGCCGAAGGGCTCCGCGTCCACGCGCATGATGCCGCCGACGTACTGGGCGGGGAGCGCGTCGCCGGTGTGCAACAGCGGGCACACGTCGCCGGTGGCCTCGTCGTAGATGCTCACGCCGCGGGCGTCGGCGTCGGCGTTGGCGATGTACACCACGTCGCCGGCGCCGGTCCAGTCACCGGCGAGGAGCTTGCCGCCGCCGTACTTCCAGACGTGCAGGTCGTCGGCCCCGGACGGGCACTGCGAGAAGAGGCCGAAACCGGCCACGTCGTCCTCCGCCGGGTCGGTGGTGCCGGCGTCGTTGAACGAGCTGGCGAGCTGCGTCCAGTTGCCGCCGCGGTCGGCCGAGTACCAGAGGCCTCCGTACGCGGTGCCGCCGCCCCGGGTCTCGACGTCGCCCGCCAGGGCGTACACCTCGTTGCCCACCGGGCGCGGAAGGACGTCCGCCACGGACATCGTCCCGCCCAGCGCGAGGGTGTTCTCGCCGGTGCCGAACACCTCCTCCCAGGCGTCGGTGCCCCAGGTGTCGTAGCGGGCCACGCCCGAGACGTCGGAAGCCATGTACAAGAACTGCGCGCCGTCGCCGCGGACGATCGGGCTGGTGAAGCCGCCGGCGGGGGCCCGGGTGTCGTGCCAGGCGAGACTCAGTTCCGAGGGGGGTGGGAACACCTCGTCGGCGTTTTGCACGACGAACCAGTCGACCGTGACCCACGAGTTCGGCGGGCAGGAGAACTCGAGGGACTGCAACACGTGGGGCATCACGAGGTTGCCGAACTCGGTCCACACCGTCCCCGCCGGGCTGGGCAACAACTCGGGGAGCGTGACCGGGCCGAGGCCGCCGGGCACGTAGACCAGGGTGAGGCTGCACTGCGCGCCGCCGGTGTCGGCCACGTCGACCATCACGCCGGTGCCGCCGGTGCCGCGGGGGATGTTGAAGGTGCGCTTGGTGCTGCTCGCGACGCTCCCTGGCCCTCCCACGCGGGTGTTGCCGTCGGTGTCGTTCGACACGCTGCCGGTGGTCGTCCAGCCGGGACCCTTCAGGATCGTGGCGCTGAGGTAGCGACGCATCGCGTCGCGGCCGTCGCAGTCCTGGTCGATACCGTCGGAGAGCACCTCGAAGGCCGCGGGGTTCCGGAGGTAGCCGGGTCCTGGGACGTCGTTACAGTCGAGCGCCGCTGCGCACAGCGGCATCGGCGTGGGGGAGTAGCCGTCGCCGTCGAGGTCCGTG
>CAYHRZ010000544.1:0-3873 GCA_964359125.1 uncultured Klebsiella sp.
TCGCGGCGAATGGCTACGGCCTGCACGACATGACGGGGAACGTGTGGGAGTGGACGGGGGACTGGTACGCGAGCAGCTACTCGGGCCTCGGGAGCACCGACCCCACGGGCGCCTCGGCTGGCTCCAACCGGGTGCTCCGCGGCGGCTCCTGGTACCACACGCCCGCGCTCGCTCGCGTGGCGTTCCGCGACTGGGACTCGCCCGGCCACCGCTGGAGCCTCCTTGGCCTCCGGCTCGCGAGGGCTAGCCCTTGATCCCTCTTGCCCTCTTGCCTCAGGGTGCCCGCCTGGTACCACGACCTGCGGTCGCGAGCGCGCCGGCGGCGAGCCGACGCGGACAGGACCGAAAAGCGAAGCCGGTCCCCCAGGCGCGCCGACTTCTTGGCGTCTCTGCGCCTTGGCGTGCCCTGTGCCCGGCCGCGCCGCCGACGCCCCGGCCTGAGCCGCACGCCAAGGCGCCAAGCCGCAAAGCGCCTGTCCCCCCCATGAAGCGGGTGCTCGTCGCCATCCTCGCCCGCTCCGCCCCCTGACTTCCGCTCCCAGCCCTCGGAACACGTCCTTTGCGTCTCCGCGGCTTTGCGTGAGCGTGCCCGGCCGCCGCCGCCGCCCTGACGCCCAGCACCGACTCGACCACCTCCCGCGCCGCAAGTCGGGGGCGCCCGCCCCCGTCGGTTCACGATATACTCGCGGCATGGAACTGCGACCCGGGATCGTGGTCGATGACGGGGCCGTCGCCGCGGTCTGCGCGCGTTTTCACGTTGGAGAGCTCTGGGTGTTCGGTTCCACGGCCCGTGGTGACTTCCGGCCCAACAGCGACATCGACGTGCTCGTCGAGTTCGAGGTGGGTGCCCGCGTCAGCCTCCTCGACCTCGCCGACCTCCAGTTCGAGTTGACGGGGCTCTTCGGCGTCCCGGTCGACGTCGCGACGAGAAGCGCGCTGCGGCCCGCGATACGCGCCCGCGTGCTGTCGGAGGCGCAGCGAGTGTATGCGGCGTGAGCGGCTGTTCCTGGCCGATATCGTCGATGCGGCCGACGCCGTCGCTGCCTTCCTGTTGAATGTCGATCAGGCCACCTTTCTCGCCTCGGATCTCGTCCGCAGCGCGGTGCTGCACAAGCTCGTGGTGGTGGGCGAGGCGGCCGCGCGGGTCGAGCCCGCCACGCGCGCGCTCGCCCCGGAGATCCGCTGGCGATCCATCGTCGGGTTCCGCAACCTGGTGATCCACGCCTACTTCGACGTGGACTGGACCATCGTGTGGGAGACGGCGCAGGTCGATCTCCCCATCCTCCGCGCGGAGGTCGCGGCCTTGCTGGCCGTCCTACCCGCGGGCGACGAGCCGTAGCCCCGTCGCGCTGCGCCGCCCCACGAGAACGCGACCGCCCGCCCGAAATCTTGGCGGCGCGATTCACCTCGCCCAGGGCATGTTTTTCACCAGGAGCCCTGAACGGCGCGGCCACGCTGGGGTGCCGACACCCAGGCCCCCTTCAGAGATCGCCCTTCCCGCCCCGAACTTCCCACCTCGCGTGTCGTACACTCCCGCGATGCGCGCGATCCATCCCCCGGCGATCCTCGCCCTCCTCCTCCTCGTGCCCGGCGTGGCCATCCCCGGCGAGCTGCCGAGCATCGACAGCCCGCTGAGGACCGGGCTCAAGTCCACGAGCGACGCGGCGGTGGTGATCGGCGTGGAGGACTACGCCTTCCTGCCCGACGCGCCCTACGCGGCTCGCGACGCCCAGGCCTTCTACGACTTCCTGCTCTACACGCGCGGCGTGCCGTCGTCGCGGGTATACCTTCTCCCCGCGAGCTCGGGGCGCGCGGCGATCCTGGAGGCGGTGGCCGAGGCGGGCGAGATGGTGGGCCCCGGGGGCACGGCGTGGGTGTACTTCGCGGGGCACGGGGCCGCCTCCCCCAGCACGCGGGAGCGCATGCTGCTCCCGGTCAACACGCTCGCCAACGAGCAGGGGTTCGACGAGGCCGGCGTGCTGGTGAAGGAGCTCCAGGGCCTCGCCACCGGCGGCGGCGGCGAGGCCATCGTGGTCACCGACGCGTGCTTCACCGGTGCCGGTCGCGACGGTGGGTTCTTGCTCGCCGGTGGCCGGAGCTGGGTGCCGCCCGTCGCCACGGCGGCGGGACAGGCGGCCCAGTGGGACGCCGTGATCGAGAACCAGGTGGCGCGGCCCCTCGACGGTGCGCGGCACGGCGCCTTCACCTACTTCGCGGTGGGGGCGCTGCGGGGCTGGGCCGACGGGCAGGTGAGCGGCGAGCGCGACGGGGTGGTGACGGCAGAGGAAGCGAACCTGTTCGTGCAGGAAGCGCTGCGCTCGGTGGGCATGCGCTCGCAGACGCCTTCGCTGGTGGGCGACGGCGCGGCGGCGCGGACGCTGGTCCAGTTCCCTCGCACGAGCAGCGGGCGGTACAAGTCGGAGCCCGCCCCGGAGCTGGTGCCGGTGGTGCCCGCGAGCAACCTGCCGTCGGCCGCGCCGGTGGCGGTCCTCCCCGAGTCGAGTGGGACGAGCTTCGGGGGCGGAGGCAACCTCAGCGCCACCCAGAAGCTGGCGTTGCAGAAGTGTGACGACGCGGCGCGGGCGACGGCCGACGCCGCGCACGGCCAGAAGCTGGCGTCGGCGGTGGGTGGCGTGCAGTCGGCGGCCACGGCGGCCTGGATGGCACTCGAGCCCGAGTTGACTGCGTGCCTGGAGCTGCGCGAGAAGGCGGATCGCGACACCTGCGCCGCCCAGGCGGAGAGTTTCGCGAAGAAGGGCAAGTCGGCGGTGGCGACGCTCTCCACGCACACCGAGGTGGTGAAGACGGAGTGCGGTCCCAGGGAGCGCACCTACGAGGCCCAGACGGCGAGCGTGAGCGTGGCCGAGCTGGCGCGGGCCGACGCGCTGGCTGCGAAGTTGCGGCAGGCGGTGCCGGTGAGCGCGACCGCGGCGGTGACGGGGCGCCCTTCCACCTCCCCTCCCCCGGGCGGGTCGGCAGCCATCTCCACCTCCCCTCCCCCGCTTGCGGGGGAGGGGCCGGGGGAGGGGGCAGGGGGAGGCCGCGACTGGACGAGCCCCACCCTGGGGGCGATGAAGTGGATCCCGGCGGGGAGTTTCCTGATGGGCTCGCCCGAAAGCGTCGGCAACTCCGACGAGCGCCCGCAACGGAAGGTGACGTTGACCAAGGGCTACTGGCTGATGGAGCACGAGGTGACGCAGGGGGAGTGGTTGGCGGTGATGGGGAGCAACCCCGTGGCGACGGGGACTACGAGCGGCGGCAGCGCGTGCAAGAATGTGGGCGTGGGCTCGGACTTGCCGGTGGCCTGCGTGTCGTGGGACGACGCGGTGGCGTTCGCGAAGAAGGTGTCGGCTCGGGACGGGGTGACGTACCGTCTGCCGACGGAGGCGGAGTGGGAGTACGCGGCGCGGGGTGGGCAGTCGTTCGAGTACGCCGGGGGCGGCGCGGAGGCGCTGTGTCGGCTCGGTAACGTCGGTAATGCCTCGCGACGGTCGCGGTACAAGTCTGAACTGGGCTACGACGCGTCGGGCTGGACGCTGGCCGACTGCGACGACGGGTACACCGGGCTGGCGCCGGTGGGCAGCTTCGCGGCGAATGGCTACGGCCTGCACGACATGACGGGGAACGTGTGGGAGTGGACCGGGGACTGGTACGCGGAGAGCTACTCGGGCCTCGGGAGCACCCACCCCACGGGCGCCTCGGCTGGCTCCGCCCGGGTGATCCGCGGCGGCTCCTGGTTCAACACGCCCGCGTACGCTCGCGTGGCGACCCGCAACTGGTACATGCCCGACTACCGAGGGATCAACCTTGGCCTTCGACTCGCGAGGGCTAGCCCTTGATCCCTCTTGCCCTCTTGCCTCAGGGTGCCCGCCT
>CAYHRZ010000545.1:0-3861 GCA_964359125.1 uncultured Klebsiella sp.
GTGACCGTCACCACGCTGCGCTCCCCCGCCGGCCGCGCCGCCAGTCCCGCCGTGTCGAGGCTGAACTCGTAGACGTTGCAGTCCCGGTCGTAGCTGTAGGTGTCCATCTCCACCTTCCCGTGCAGCCGCTCCAGCGGCACGCCGTCGACCGTGGCTTTCAACTCCGGCAGCGGGCGGCACACCCCCACGCGCGCGGGGTGAACCAACACCTGCAAGCTCTCGCCCCGCGGCGGCACCGCCCCGGCGTTCACCGTGAGGCTGGGCTCGAACACGTCGGCGAACTTGTCGTACTTCGGGGCTTCTTCGCAGGCGACGAGCCAGGCCAGCACCATCACGCCAGCTCCCGCTCGACCACCGTGGCCATCACCTTGCCCTCCACCACCGTCTTGCCCTCCACGGTGACGTCGGCGTCGAAGAACCAGATGCTGCGCTTCTCGCCCGTCTTCTGCACGGCGATGCGGAGTTGGTCCCCTGGCCTCACCGGTGTGCGGAAGCGAATGCCGTCGAGCCCGAGTAGGAAAACCTGCTTCTGCCGCATGTCGGGGTGCGCGCTCATCGCCATCACCCCGCAGGCCTGGGCGATGGCCTCCACCACCAGCACGCCGGGCATCACCGGCTGGCCGGGGAAGTGACCGGTGAAGTGGGGCTCGTTGATCGACACGTTCTTGAGGGCTACGACCCGCTCCCCCGGGGAAAGTTCCAGCACCCGGTCGATCATCAGGAAGGGGTAGCGGTGCGGCAGCATCGCCATGATCTCGTTGATGTCCATGGAACGGCGCACCTAGCCCGGCGCGGCCTCCCACGACGGTGTACATTCCACCCATGGCCGGCCTCGCCCAAGCCCAGCGCCCCACGGTGGCCCAGGAACCGCCCGCCGAGGCCGGTCACGAGGGGCACGACCACGCGCACGACCACCGCCGGTCCGACCGGCAGGGCCGCTACGGCAACAGTTTCATCGCATCGCAACTGCCCGCCACGGGCGAGGCGCACGAGGCCCCGGGCACCGCCCGACCGCCGCCCGGGGGTGGCACCGAGCAGGCCACGGAGCCCGGCCAACTCATGCGCGGCATGCTCTCGCAGGTGCAGAAGCTGAAGTCGCCGCTCCCGCCCGTGGCGGGCGAACAACGCCGGGAGCTCTTCGGCATGATCATCCTCGGCAGGGGGGTGAGCCCCACCGCCCTCGACGCCTGCGAGGCCATCGTGCGGGCCACCCTGGGCGCCCGGAAAGACGTCCAGGAGCGGATGCGCAAGGCCAAGGCGGCGCTGGTGATCGTCCCCTCGCAGCAGAAGATGACCGAGGTCGAGGAGTTCAAGGCCCTCAAGGGCACCAAGACCTTCGACGGCCGCACCTGGGACGACGTCCGCGGCGCGGGCGGGATGAGGGTGCCGAGTGGGCTGTTCGCGATCGCGGTCCCGGAGGAGAACCTCGTGGAAACGGGCAACGACGCCTACAGCGACGGCTACAGCGTGGGGCTGCACGAGCTGGCGCACGCCATCCACGACAAGGGGCTGCCACCCGGGGAGCAAGAACAGGTCCTGGCGCTCTACAACGCCCGGAAGGCGGCGGGCGGCCCCTGGACGGAGGACTACGGCGCGAGCAACGAGTGGGAGTACTACGCGCAGGCCACCAACTGCTACTACGGCGCCAACGATGGTATCGGGCACAACGGCCCTGGCTGGTTGAAGAAGAACGACCCCGGCATCTACGCGTTGCTCGAGCGAGTGTATGGCCCTCCCCCGGTCGGTCCCGATGCCCCGGCGCCGTAGGTGTTGGCGGTCCTGCTCGCCTGCCTCCACGGTACCGCGACCATGACCGCCCCCGCCGCCTTCACCGTCTACTACGGCGACGACGCCGTGCTCAGCGCCCGGAACGAGCCGGGCGCGATCACGTCGACCGCCGCCCCGACGCCCGGGGGCGTCGTCGTCACCCACCCGTTCATCAGCGGCCGCGCCATGGATGCCTTCCACGAGGCGCGCCTCCGGGAGATCCTCGACGCGTCGAGCAGCGCCGACGACTTCGTGCGCCGGCTGGCCGAGGCCGGCTACCGCGTGGAGCCCCGGTAGCGGGCGGTGGTGCTGCTGTCGCTCGTCCTGGGCTGCGGAGCGCCGACCACGGAGGCGACCACCGACGACCGCGATGGCGACGGCTGGAAGCAGAGCGCGGGTGACTGCGACGACCGCGACCCCCTGCGCTTCCCGGGGCGCGCCGAAGTCTGCAACGCCGCCGACGACGACTGCGACGGCGTCGTCGACGAGGGCGTCCTCGTCACCGGCTATTTCGACGGCGACGACGACGGCTACGGCGTCGACGCGCCCACCTCCCGGGCCTGCACGGTGCTCCCCGGCTACGCGGAGGTCCCGGGAGACTGCGACGACGGCGATTCCTCGGTGTCACCCGCGGCCGTCGAAGTGTGCAACGGGGACGACGACGACTGCGACGGCGCCGTGGACGACGACGACCCCTCCCTCGACGGCAACAGCGCCAGCACCTACTTCCTCGACCACGACGGCGACGGCTACGGTGCCGAGTCGGTGGCGGCTTGCGCCCCGCCCCCGGGGAGCGCGGCCGCCGACGGCGACTGCGACGACACGGATGCCGACTACTTCCCTGGGGCCGCCGAGACCTGCGACGACCCCACCGACTACAACTGCGACGGCTCGGTGGGCTACGCCGACGCCGACGCCGACGGCTGGGCGGCCTGCGAGGAGTGTGACGACAGCGACGCCGCCGTCTTCCCGGGCGCGACCGAGACCTGCAACGACCTCGACGACGACTGCGACGGCACGGTGGACGAGGCCGACGCCAGCGACGCCTCGGCCTGGTACAGCGACGTGGACGGCGACGGTTACGGCGACGCGTCGAGCGTCACCACCTCCTGCGACCCGGTGACCGGCTCGGTGGCCGACGCGACCGACTGCGACGATGCCGAGGCCAGCGTGAACCCGGGGGCGGCGGAGGCCTGCAATGGCATCGACGACGACTGCGACGGCACGGTGGACGAGGCCGACGCCAGCGACGCCTTGGCCTGGTACGTCGACGCTGACGGCGACGGCTACGGCGACGATGCCACATCAACCACCGCTTGCGACGCGCCCGCAGGGCACGTGGCCACGGGGGGCGACTGCGACGACACCGACGCCGCCTACCACCCGGGCGCGACGGAGACCTGCACCGACACCGAGGACTACAACTGCGACGGTTCCGTGGGCGACGCCGACGCCGACGGTGACGGCTGGGTGGCCTGCGAGGAATGCGACGACGGCGACGCCGGGGTGAACCCGGGCGCGGCGGAGACCTGCAACGGCGCGGACGACGACTGCGACGGCACGGTCGACGAAGACGCCACCGGCGCGACCTGGTACGCCGATGCCGACGGCGACGGCTTTGGCGACGCGACGACGCCCGACGACGCCTGCACCCAACCCGTTGGCTACGTGGCCGACGACAGCGACTGCGACGACAGCGCGGCCGGCGTGAACCCTGGCGCCTTCGAGACCTGCAACGGCATCGACGACGACTGCGACGGCACGGTCGACGAGGATGACGCGGTCGACGCCACGACCTGGTACGCGGACGGCGACGGCGACGGCTACGGTCACACGCCGAGCACGACCTCGGCCTGCGACTTGCCGAGCGGCTACGCCGCCAGTGGTGGCGACTGCGACGACACCGACACGTCGTACTACCCAGGCGCGGCGGAGACCTGCACCGACACGGAGGACTACAACTGCGACGGTTCGGTGGGCTACACCGACGCCGACGGCGACGGCTGGGCGGCCTGCGAGGAGTGCGACGATGCCGACGCCGCTGCCTATCCAGGCGCGACTGAGTGGTGTGACGGTCGCGACAACGACTGCGAC
>CAYHRZ010000546.1:0-3846 GCA_964359125.1 uncultured Klebsiella sp.
ACCAGGTCACCACCGGCTCCTGGTCCCAGACCTGGATCTACAGCTTCGGCGGCGGCATCTGCGCGCTCGACTCGCTGCTGGATCTCACCGACGCGTGGCTCGTCGACAACAGCGCCGACCAGGGGGGAGGCATCTACGCCAGCGATGGCTCCGAAATCGGGATCACGCGGGCCTGGTTCGACGACAACAGTGCCTCCGACGGCGCGGCGCTGGCGTTCTCCAGCGCGGGCGGGACCGTTGCCAACGCGATGATGGCGTGCAACACCGCCACCACCGACGGCGGCGGCATCTACGCCGAGGCGGGTGGCTCGACGATGATGGTCAACTCGGTCATGTACAGCAATACTGCCGGTACCTCGTCGACCAACGGCTCCCAGCTCTACGTCGGCACTGGGGCCACGATCCGCGTCGTCAACGGCATCGCGCAGGCCTCCACCTCGTCGCCACTGCTGTACTCGGCGGGGACCGGCGACCTCAGCTACACGGACCTGTACAACGGCTCGGGTGGCGGCACGTACTCTGGATCCTGGACCGCCGGGTCCGGCATCACCGGCACCGGCAGCCTGCTCAGCTCCGTCACTTGCGACGGCAACCCCTGGAACGACGACGGCTCGCTCGCCGGCAGCGACGGGGTGGACTGGGGCGACACCGCGATCACCGCCGCCGACGGTAGCCGCAGCGACCTCGGGATCGAGGGCGGACCGTCGGGGACGTGGTAGCGGCGACCGTCCCAGGGCGATAGCCTAGGTAGGCGGCGGGTCACTTCCCGGTGGTGGGACAGTCCCCTCACCGGCGGTGGCGACCTGACGGGACCAGATCTCGCCGACAGGTTCGAGCCCGGCAGCCGAGGCTAGGCTCTCCGAAGTCTCACCACGCCGTGCTCCCCCCGCCTGACCACCTCGATGACGGTCCAGGTGGAGGGCCCCACCACCACGGCGCTTCCCGCGCCTACGCGCACCGGGCCCGAGGGCACGAACAGGACCCCCGAGAAACCTCGCGCGGGTGTCCCGTCGGCAAGTTGGTACTCGCCGTCCCAGGCGTTGCCAAAGGGAACCCGCTCGCCGTCGAGGTCACCGACGGTGGTCTCCTCGATCTCCTCGATGATCGGCATCACACGCCCGTCGCCCCGATGTAGACCGAATGGTACAGCTTCTTGAAGCTAGAAAGCGGCAAGTCGTCCACCTGGTAGCTCGCGCCCCAAGGGTTCTGGAGGGTGATCGTCTTCTTGTCCTTGTCGACCGACATCGCCGAGTACGCGTGCTTGCCCACCACGCTGGAAGGGGCCAACTTCCGCACTTCCTCGCTCTCTTTCTCCAGGTCCTTCGTCGCGCAAGCCACGGCTCGTTTCTCAGAGAGGGCCTTCTCGATGGTCTCGGCGAGCTTCTCGTCGCTCAGTGACGACGGGGTGATGGTCTGAGCGCCCTTGCCGGTGAGCAACTCCATCGCCGCGCCGGTGTTGCCCCAGGCGATGTCCTTGTAGGAGCCCTTGCTCTTCGCGTAGGCCTTCTCCAGCAACATCGCCCACAGCTCCGGCCCCTTGTCGCCGGTGTCGCCCTGCTTGGCGTAGGCGGGGCTCGAGGCCGACTTGCCGGGGAAGTAGTCGTCCACCGTGAAGACCTTCGGCGTCGCCTTCCAGGACCAGCCACCGCCCGCGATGTAGAGACTCACGTCGTAGGTGCCGTTGCCGTTGTCCTTGATGAGCTTTCGGATGGCCTCCGGGTTGGCCCGGGCCACCGCCTGCATCGCGGCGATGAAGTAGCAGTTGGCGAGCGAACCCTGCGTCACGTCGTTGGGGTCGATGTCGGCGCTGTCGCCGCTGCCCTTGACGAAGGGCGTGCCCTTGAACTGCGTGTCGGAGTAGCCCTTCCCCTTCTCCTCCTCGGTCACGGGCACGTCGGGCCCCGAAACCTCCTGACCCGAGACCATGGCCACGAGGTCCGGCGTCAGCTCGATCTGCTCCCCAGAACCGCCTCCAACCAATGCTTTCACCCGATCGGCCGCGAAGGCGTTCCCTCGTCCCGAGGGCGCGCGGGGGGCCGGGCTTGGTTCCGGCGTCTGTTTCGCGACGGGGGACTGGGCGCGTGCCAACATCGGGAACTCCGAGAGTAGAGGCAGACTAGCGCATTTTTCCCACGTCCGGCCCGGAGCGGGCGGCTTTTTCACGGGCCGTACTGGTAGTCCTGGTCCACGCTCTGGTTCTGCCCGCCCACCACGCTGGACCAGTAGCCCGAGGCGGTGTTGTTGTAGCCACCGAGGATCGACGAGGCCCCACCGACAGCGTCATTCATGTACCCCCCCGACACCGTCGCCGAGTCAGCCGTCGCGGTGTTCGCGGAGCCGCCGCAGATCGCGCTCTCCTGCCCCAGCGCGTCGTTGCGCTCGCCTCCCGACACGGCGCTGTACAGCCCACCGGCGATGTTCTGGTAGCCCGCGCTCACCACGCTCGCCTCGGCAGTGGCCTGCCCCTCGAAGCCACCCGAAACGACGCTCGACAGGCCACTGGCCGAGTTCCGAAAGCCACCCGCCACTACCGAGTAGGCTCCGCTAGCGGTGTTGTAGGGCCCCCCGCCGACCCAGGCGTACTCGCCACTCGCCACGTTGTAGTGGCCGCCGGACACCGACGAGTGCGGCTCGCTGGCAACGCTGTGATCCCCACCGGTGATCGACGCGTGGGGCGCCGACAACGAGTTTCGCGAGCCCGCGAGCAGTCCGCCGTAGCTGCTATAGGCGTGGAAGGGGCCCACGACCACGTTGTGAGAGCCCGTTCGAGGCTGCTCGTCGTCGAGTTCGTTGTACCCGACGACCAAATTCCCGAGCCCGTTCGGGTCGGCATCGGTGGCACCGCTCCCGCTCACCACGTTGACGTTCGCGCCGGCGACCACGATCTCCGTGCCTTCGACCGTCAGAAACGGGGCGAGCTTGGCAACCTCCGCCAGGTCGTCCACCACCGCCATGCGGCTGGCGATCTCGGCATCGGTGACGAACCCGGCCGTTTCCAGCACGGCCAGTCGCGCCGAAAGATCGGCGATGGTACTGGCTTGTGCCGCGACCATGGTCTCCAGTTCGTCGACGCGCCCCGCGTCGTTATCAGCACCGTCGCAACCCAAACCCATCGACAGACTTAGCAGCACTCTCGCTCCGCGTTCACGCCATCGTCACCCGCCGGGGGCCAGGGATCGAGCGAATAACAGCAGCTTGGGGTAGGATGCGCGCCTACCGCCCGCCGGAGGCCACGATGTCCCGCTCCCTGCTTCCCTTCGCTGCACTCATCCTCCTCGGCTGCCCCGGTGGAGGCGAGACCGACACCAAGGACGCAGGAACCGACGACGAAGACGGCGCCTGCGCCGTTTCCGCGGCCGCCTGCGACGAAGACGGTGACGGCTTCCGCCCCTCCGACGGCGACTGCGACGACGGCGACAGCTCGGTGAACCCCGGCGCGACCGAGGTGTGCGACAACCTCGACAACAACTGCGATGGCAGCATCGACGAGGGCGTGTCGACCGCCTTCTACATGGACTACGACCGGGACGGCTTCGGCAATCCCGACCGCACCGAGACCGCTTGCGAAGTCCCCGACGGGTACGTCAGCAACGGCAACGACTGCGACGACGAACAGCCCCGTTCCTACCCGGGCAATCCAGAAACCTGCGACGGCATCGACAACAACTGCGACGGCACGATCGACGAGGGCGTCACCGACACCTACTACGCCGACGCCGACCGGGACGGCTACGGCGACCCCGGGGTGCCCCAGGAGGCCTGCGAGCGCCCCACCGACTTCGTCACCGACAACACCGACTGCGACGACAGCACCGCCAAGTCGTACCCCGGCAACGGCGAGGTCTG
>CAYHRZ010000547.1:0-3826 GCA_964359125.1 uncultured Klebsiella sp.
GCGGCGATGGCGGCGTCGCCCGGGGAGAACCCCTTCGGGGAGTCCAACACCGTGATTCGCCCACCGGGTGAGCTGGCGGGGGGCCAGGCGCAGACCGTGCGCCTGGCGGTGGATCCCAGCCGGGAGGGGGCCACGCTGGTCCATCCCCGGCCGGTGGAGCCGTCGCTCACCAACACGCCCTCCCTCTCGCCGGTGCTGCAACCCACGCCATCGCAACCTCGCGGCGTGCGGTCGGGCGCGCGGCCAAGGCCAGCGGCTGTCCCTCCGCAGGTCCACATGACCTGGATGCTGGTGACTTTCGCGGCCGCCGTCGCCGCCTTTGTGCTCGGCTTGCTGGTGGGCAGTCGGCTCCACGTCGTCCGCGCCCCGGGCGCTCCCCCCGCTGTCGCCCCGGAGAAGTAGTTGGAAGCCCCCACCCCGCGCCGGTCATTGCCGGCGGCCGTCTTCGCGGCCTTGCGCCCCAAGCAATGGACGAAGAACCTCCTTCTCTTCGCAGCGCTGGTGTTTGCCTCTCGCTTCACCTCCGTGCCCGACATTACGCGGGCTGTGGAGGCATTCGTTGCCTTCTGCCTGCTTTCTAGTACCGGGTATGTCTACAACGACCTCCGCGACGTGGAGGGCGACCGCCGTCACCCGAAGAAGCGCCTGCGTCCCCTCGCGGCGGGCGAAATCAGCCCACGGGGGGCGTGGGTGCTGATGGCCGTGAGTACCGGCGTGGCAATGGTCCTGGCGTGGTCCCTGGGGTGGGCGTTCACCTGTGTTGCCCTGGCCTACTTCATCACGACGCTGTCCTACTCGATGTACTTCAAGCACCACGTGATCCTCGACGTGATGATGCTGGCCGCCTGCTACATCTGGCGTGCGGCGGCCGGGGCGGTGGCGATCGACGTGCGCATCAGCACATGGTTGCTGGTGTGTACGGCCTTCGGGGCGCTGTTTCTTGGCTTCAACAAGCGCCGGGGCGAGATCCTGCTCATGGAGGGGAAGCAGGGGGGCACGCGCAAGTCGCTCGCCCACTACAGCCCGACGATGCTCTCCGAGTTCCAGGCGATCACGACCAGCGGGACCATCATCAGCTACGCGCTGTACACGGTGCTCGGTCCGAGCCCCTGGCTGGTGCTCACCCTCCCCCACGTGCTCTACGCCGTCTTTCGCTACATCTACCTGATCGACCAGCGAGGCGAGGGTGCCGCGCCGGACGAGACCTTCCTCCGAGACCGGCCGATCCTCGTGACCAGCGCCCTGTTCGTGCTCACGGCGGTAGTCGTGCTCCTACTCGCGCCGCCGACCACGCTGCCCCCGCCCCACTGAGACGTTCAGCGCCGTACGATGATCGTCCCGGTCGCGCCGGGGTCGCGACTGGGAGACGAGGCCATCACCGAGGCGAGACCCTCGCCGTCGGCGTCGCGGTAGCTCACCACCAGCGGTTCGTGGCCGTCCGCGAGGGTGACGGGTGAGGGCCAACAGGCCTCGTAGCGTTTGCCAAACCACTCGTCCCGGACGACCGCGCCGGGCGGCGGGCGATCGACCGCGAGGGTGGTCGTCTCGGAGCCCAGGGTCACCAGGATCGCGTCACCGGGGAGGATCTTGTCGTCGCGGAGGCGGCCCGCGAAACACAAGTTTTCACCGTCGACGGCGGCGGCCACGGAAAAGCTCGCGTCGCGCGCCCCGGTCCAGCCCAGCCGCACCTCGGCCTGCCAGGGCGCCTCGACCACGGCGGGCTCGATGGCGGCCCACTCGTCGAGTTCGCCGTCGACCGTCACCGCCATGCGCGGGGCCCGGAGCGAGCTCCGGCCCCGGAACGTTCGGTCCAGGTACTCCTGCGTCCGCCGGTCTGGGGCGTCGACCAACCATCGCACCGACACCACCCGTCGAATGAGGGTGGCGACGACTTCGCCGCCGGACGGCGAGGCCTGGTGCGGCAAGAGCACCCGGATGATCCCGGCCTCGTCGAGCACCACCCGGAACCCCGCCTCCGGACCCTCCGACTCCGACTCCACCGGGGGAGGCAGTCCGGGTGCCGTCTCGCAGCTCGCGGTGGCCATCTCGCAGCGCTGCAGGCCCCCGTCCCCCGCGAACCAGAGGTGTTTCCCGCGGACGCGGGAGAGGCTCCAGGCCCCGGCGGGCAGGGGCAGCGGGACCCGCCGCCCGGTCAACGCGCCGCCCACGTTCCAGTTGCCTTCCACCGGTTCGACCACGACGACGCGACCGCCGCCCGGCAGTTGCACGCCCTCGCTCACGCGCACGTCGAGGCTGCCGCGGTCGTTGGGCTCCACCGCCACGAGCAGCGACAACAATCGACCGCCGGAGGTTTCCAGCACGATCGACACGCTGTGGGGCAGCGGCGGCATCTGGGGCCCCTCGGTGCAGGCGACCCCCGCGAGCAACAGGGTCGCGACTAGGCGGGCGTTCCCCACAACTCCTCCGCGTCGAGCACCGCTCCCACGCCCGCACCGTACCAGGCCGAGGTCACCTTGCCCTCGGCGTTGACGACGAACGCCGCGGGCCGTTGCTCGGGGTGGGCCTCGGGGAGCGTCTGCCCGTTGCGCAGCACCGAGAGGGCTCGGCGTACCGGCTCCGGCCGGGCCCGCACGAGCGCGGCCGAGAAGCCGCTCGCGGCGTGCACGCCCCAGGCGGCGAACTCGCGCCCCGTGTCGTCGACGATCACGGGGAACAAGACGTGGTGACGGGGCACGAAGTCACGTGCCGCCTCCAGCGGGGAACGGGTGACCGCCACGATGCCGCCGGCCTCGAGGTCGACCCGCGGCCAAAGGCGCGTCAGCGCCTCGAGGTTCCGGAGGGTGCTGGCGTTGGACAGCGCCGACCAGAAGGCGACGAGGACGGCGCCCCGCTGCCGCGCCTGGCTGAGGTCGAAGGGCAGGCCGAAGACCGGTTGGCCCACCAGCGCGGGCGCGTCGTCGCCGCGCGCCAGCACTAGGGATCCCGGGGCGGCGGCGCGCAGTCGGTGCCGTCGGTGATGGCCGCCTGCATGCGCAGTTGCTCCGTGATCCACGTGTCGCGACAGTCGTCGGGCACGCCGTGCCGCTCGATCTGCTGCCGGAGCAGGGCCAGGCGCCTGCGGAACTGTCCCCCGTTGATCCGCAGCGGCCGGTGGAGCGCCGGGATGGGCCGCCCGGTGTACGGCACCGCGCCGCCGAGGGCCCGGGCGGCGTGTTCGAACTCGTGTTGTTTCACGCGGGCGAGGTCCTTGCCATCGAAGAAGAAGCCGATGATGTAGTCGGCGGCCATCCGGTCGACAAAGCTGTCCACGACGGCGCGTACGACCGGCTCGCCGCCGATCCTCTCGTAGGGACTCACGGGACTGGCGGCGTGGCCGGGGCGCCGGGCGTGGGCAGGACCAGCGTGCCGGCGGCCAGCATCGCCGCCTGCTCGGGGGTCAGGCGACCTGGGCCCTCGTCCTTCATGTCGGCGAAGCCCACGCGCTCCGCGCCGGAGTCGCGGGCCACGTCGACGATGTGCACCACCTGCTCGTAGATCGCCTCCGGCGCCGCGTCGACGAACACGTTGCGCTTGGCGGACGGCCGCCCGCGGAGCCGCTTCTGCAACTCTTCCTGCAGGCGGGCCTCGTCCATCGGCACCAAGTTCAGTGCCAGCGAACTGTCGTCGTAGATCGCCACCATCAGCTGTTCGTCTTGCTGGGAGGGAGGCGGTGGCGGGGTGTCGTCGTCGATCGGCGGCAGCTCCGCCGCCATCTTCTGCAGGGTGATCGGGGTGAGGACCATGAAGATGATCAGCAACACCAGCACCACGTCGATGAGCGGCGTGACGTTGATCTCGTCCATGCCTCCCTTGCTGGGTCCAACCT
>CAYHRZ010000548.1:0-3807 GCA_964359125.1 uncultured Klebsiella sp.
TCGGGTCCGGACCGCCATCCGCCGCTGACCATGAAGACAACGCCCAGGCCATTGGGCCGCAAGGGGCGGACAATGTCGAAGGTGAGGTCCTGGCCGTGCCGCTGCGTATAGACGACGCGATCCGTGCGCTCGACTTGTTCGTGTCGCGACATGGTGGCGGCGATTGCAAGATATTCGGCGGCGAACCGTTGCTCGTCCCCGAGGTGGTGGAGGCGGTGATCCGCGAGGCGCCGCCGACGGTCAGCGTCTACTTGTCCACCAACGCGCGCAACTTGTCGCGACAGTGGTTCGACCTGCTGCGCGCGCACCCCCGGGTGACCCTCACGGTCTCCATCGACGGCCGCGCCGCCGACCACGACGGGCTGCGCCGGGGGGCGCCCACGCACGACCACGTGGTGGGCTTGCTCCCCGACCTCCTGTCGCTGCCTCGCTTCGTCGTCACCCAGACCATCGCCCCGTCCACGGCCGCCCGCGCGGCCGACAACTTCCGGTACTTGCGGGGACTCGGGGTGCGCCGGTTCAACCTGTTGCCCGGCTACTTCCTCCCGTGGACCGACACCCAACTGTCGGCCTTGCGCGCGTCGTTCAGCGAGATCGCCACCGACTTCGAGGCGGCCTGGGCCCAAGGCAAGCGGCTCTACCTCCGGAACCTCTTCGTGCGCGCGCCCACCCCGTTCTACAACACCGGCTTCGTGGTCGACAGCGACCGGCGCATCTACCCCAACAACCTTGTCCTGGCCGGCGCCTTCGACCAGCTCCGCGACCTCAGCCACCTCGGCACCCTCGACGACCCGCCCAGCGAAGAGCGACTCGCGGCGGGAGCGGCGCAGGTGCCCGCGGTGCTCGAGGCGACGGTCGGCGCGCACGTGATGGAGAGCACTCGCCGGGCCGACGCTGAGCTGACGACCCTCTGCAATAGGCTCTATCCCTCTTACTTTTCCATGAGGCAGCGAGCGTGAGCGGGGCCGCCGCCGACCGCACGACGCCGTGGATCCACCCCACAACCGGCCAGGTGATGCGACGCCTGGAGTTCCACGTCACCTACCACTGCCCCGAGCGTTGCGTTTTCTGCTCGGAGGATCACCGGATGGGCGCCTTCAACCGCTTCCCCGTGACATTCGGGCGGGTGGCGCGGGTGCTACGCGAGCAGGCCCAGCGGGGCGTGGAATCCGTGCACTTCACCGGCGGAGAACCGACCATCCACCCCCAATTCGTCGAAATCTTGGCCCTCGCCAAGAAGCTCGGCATGCGCACCAGCATCGGCACCATCGGCACGCGCCTCGCGGACCCGGCCTTCGCCGACCGCGCGATGCCGTTGCTCGACGAGGCGCTCTTCTCCCTTCACGGGCCCGACGCCGCCACCCACGACCCGCTGGCTGGGCGGGCGGGGAGCTTCGACCGCCTGATGCGCGCGGTGGAGAACGCATCGAAGAAAGAGGGCTTCCGGCCCTTCGTCAACACGGTGTTGGTGCGCGACAACGCCGACCGGCTGGTGGAGACGGTGGCGCTCGCCAACCGCCTTGGCGCGGCGCTAGTGGTGGTGAGCAACGTCACCCCGGAGGGCGCCGGCGACGACCACTACCCGCGTTTGACCTTGCGTCTGGGCGAGATTCGTGCGCTCGTGGGGCCGGTTGTGGCGGCGGCGGGCAACACCATCGTGCGGTTCTTCGGGTTGCCGGCCTGCGCCCTGGGCGAACACCGGATGTACGCCAACGACCTGCACTGGAACCCGAGGGTGACCTTCGAGTGGGCGCAGCACCCCGGCCGCGTGTCGCTGGAGGGGATCTACTCGTGGACGCCGGATCGCAAGCGCCAACAGGTCCCCGCCTGTGAGCGGTGTGACTACAATCGACTCTGCCACGGCGTGTTCGCGCGCTACGTGCAAGAATACGGCACCTCCGAGATCACGCCTGTCTCCGCATGAACGACACCTCCGCCGAAACTGCTTCCCCCGGTCCCGCCGAACTCTGGCGCGACACGCGGCGCAACGTCGAGATCAACGTCGGGAAGATCTGCAATAACAAGTGTGTCTTCTGCCTCGACGGGCTCCCGGCCACCGAAATGCGCCGCTACATGCCCTGGCCCGAGATGCAGGCGGAGATCCTCCGCTGGTACGAGGCTGGCACCCGGTCGCTGGGCTTCCTCGGCGGCGAACCCACCACCTACCCGTGGATCCTCGACGGGATCAGCTACGCCCGGGACCTCGGCTACAGCCGGATCGCGGTGGCCACCAACGGCACCAAGTTCTTCCGGCACGACTTCGTGGACCGCATCCTCGACGCCGGCCTCACGCGGGTGACGATGTCGATGCACGGACACAACGCCCGGCTCGAAGACGCACTCACCCGGGTCCCGGGGAACTTCGAGAAGAAGAAGTCAGGGTTGAAGTACCTCCTGGCCCAGCGTGAGGCGGGCAAGCTGCGCGACAACGTGTCGGTCAACATCGTCGTCAACGAGTGGAACTACCGCTTCTTGCCCAACATGCTGAAGTTCTTCTTCGAGCTGGGTCTCGACGACGTGCGTGCCAACTTCGTGCGCGCCGAGGGCTACGCCGAGACGGAAACCTCGCTCATCCCTAAACTGACAGACGTCGTGCCGTACGTGCTCAAGGCAGTTCTCCTCAACGAGTACCACTACAAGCGAACCTTCACTCTGGGTAGTTTCCCGTTGTGTGTCTTGCCGCCGGAGCTGGTGGGCAGCCGGGCGCTGGCCCGGAAGTACATCGGGGAGTTCCGCGACCTCGACACCGACTGCTCAATCAAGACGCTGACCGCCGACGGTTTCCCCGACGGCATCGCGCATATCGAAGACGGCCGGGCGAGGTTCAACTGGCAACAACGCAAGCGCTTCGACCTCAAGGCCCAGCCCGAGCAGCGCTGCGGGGGCTGTCGTTATGCCGAGGTGTGCGAGGGCGTGTGGAAGAACTACTTGCCGGTGCACGGCGACGGCGAACTGCGCGCGATCAGGTAGCGGCGTGAAGTGGATCGACCTCCGCACGGGGTTCTCGTGCAACAACCAGTGTCGGTTCTGCGACCAGGGCAATCTCCGCGACACCCTGGGAAGCGCCGGCACCGACGCCGTGGTCGCGGCGCTGGCGGCCACCGGGCACCGTGAAGGCGTCATCCTCGCCGGGGGGGAGGTGACCACGCGGCCCGACCTGCCCGCGCTGATCGCCTCGGCACGCGCCCTGGGATTCGCCCGCGTGGCGATCCAGAGCAACGGGCGGGTGCTGGCCGCGAGAGGTGCCGCGGCCCACCTCCGGGCGCAGGGCCTCACCGACGTGATCGTGGCGATCCACGCCGATAGCGCGGCGGTACATGACTGGCTGAGCCGCGAGAAGGGGTCCTGGCGCCAGGCCACCGCGGGCGCAAGGGCGGCGGCGGCGGCGGGCCTGGGCGTGCGCCTCGCCACGGTGGTGGTGCGCAGCAACGTGACGCTGCTGCCGGCGATGCCCGGCCTGGCGGCCTCGCTGGGCGCCACCGGCCTGCGGTTCATCGTCGCCCGGGAGGAGGGGGCGGCCGTCGCGGAGGCGCGCGCGCTGGTGCCCAGGCTGTCGATAGTGGCCGAGGCGGTCGCGGTAGCGCTCGACCGTGCGGTGGGGCTGCGACTCGACGCCGAGGTGGAGGGCGTGCCGTTGTGCCTGCTGCCGGGTCACCGCGCCTTCGCGGCCGACACCAAGCAACAGCCCACCCGGGCCTTCGTGGTGGGCAACGCGCCAACCCGCGAGTTGTGCTACCCCCCCGCTTGCGACGCCTGCCCCCGCCGCGGCCCCAGCCCCCGCGGGCCCCCCGCCGCCGTCGCCCGCCC
>CAYHRZ010000549.1:0-3790 GCA_964359125.1 uncultured Klebsiella sp.
AGAATACCGCGTCGACCACGCGGCCCAGGCGGCGGGGATTCCCGAGGGCGGGCGGGGCGCGCATGGGGGCTCGGCTATCCCAGCGGCGCGGGCGGGGGCCCCCCGAGCCGCGGGCCTCCCCCCGCGTCAGAACGCCGGCAACAACATCCAGAAGTCCAGCGACCGCCACACGTCGCCGCCACTGGGGGGAGGCGCGCCCCCGAGCATCGCGTAGTCGTAGCCGCTCCACCCGAACTCCAGCCGCCCGTCCGTCTGGTCGTACTCGCCCCAGTACGTGGCCGTCCAGGTCTCGTCCTCGAAGACGTAGACGTAGGAGTTGTCGCGGTCGAAGCCCAGCGTCCAGGTGAAGGAGCCCGGGACGACGCAGGCGTCACCCTCGAAGGATGCCTCCCAGACGATGTCGCAACCCGTGCAGGGGGTCGCGCTCGACAAGCTGCCCACGCCCGCGAGGGTGCTGGCGCAGGACCACTCCACGTAGGTCGCGATCTCGCCCACGAAACACGCCTCGGTGTCCGCCCCCGAGCAGTTCTGGTCGATCTCGTCGGCGTCGTCGCAGAGGTCGATCCCGCCCGGGCTGATGCTGGGGTCGTCGAGGTCACAGTCGCCCCCGGCCGAGGTGGTGTACTCGCCGGTCGCCTCGCACGCGAGCACCTGGTCCCCGCTCGTGTCGTCGCCATAGCCGTCACCGTCGCTGTCGACGTACCAGGGGTAGTCGGCGCCGATCGCCCAGTCGGTATCGTCACAGTCACCGGTTTGCGTCGACTCGCGCCAGCCCGGGGAGCAGCTCATCCAACCTTCCCCGGTCGCACCCCACCCGTCACCGTCCTCGTCGGGCCACACCTCCACCTGATCCGTGCCTTCGTCGAGATCCCCGTCGCAGTCGGCGTCGACGTCGTCGCACAGCTCGGCCGCGCCAGGGTGGATCGACGCGTCCGAGTCGTCGCAGTCGTCCCCGTTTTCCGCCCAGGTCGCCGTCCCAGGGCACACGTCGCCACGGGTAGAGGCGTTGCCGTAGCCGTCTTCGTCCATGTCGCGGTGCTGGGGCACACCATCGACGGGGCCGTCGTCGATGAACCCGTCACAGTCCTGGTCGATGCCGTCGCAATGCTCGTCCGCACCCGGGAAAACCGTCGGGTCCTGGTCGTCGCAGTCGTCGGTCGCCTCGACGCCGTCGCCGTCGAGGTCGACGTCGATGGCCGAGTCGGCAGGGGCCGGGTCGCCCGTCTCGGTGACCGGGACGTCGTCGGGGACGCAGCCGAGCAGCAGCAGGCAGAAGGTGCGCATCGCGAAAGGCTACAACGAGCAGAGAGGGCTTTCAAGGCGGTCCGAGACTTGTGATCGAGGGTGTGGGGGCGCCCGGGCCCGACACCCGCATGACTTTCCTCCGCCATGCTCTTGACAAGCCAAGAGAATCTTCGTAGCCTTCCCCGGTGAACGCAGTTTCCCGCCGCATCGACCTCTGGCGCGCCCGCCAGGGTTCCACGTTCGACACCGAGCAGGTGTGGGTGGAGGGTGCGGTCCGAGCGCGCACCGCCCGCCGCGTGCGTACCAACCTCCGTCGGCTGGAGCCGGTGGCCATGCTCACCCCCCGGTGGACGGCGCCCCAGGACTTCCTCGAAGACATCGCCCTGGACCTAGCGGTCGGCGAGCCCAGCATCGGCTGCCGCACCGTCTCGTTCCGGCCGCTGCTCGGCCGCAGCAGCGCCGAGGCCTGGAACTTCATCCTCCGGGTGCTGGCGGACCTGGCCAACCCGAGCTGGCAAGGACGCCCGCTGCCCATGGTCGTCGACCGCCGGGGTTTCTACTACGCCGCCGAGCAGATGCTCGACGAGGCCCACACCGAGGCGCCCTACCCGGTGGCACTGCTCGCGCACTCCTGCGAGCACGTCCCGGTCGACGTCCTGGAGGACCTCGCGCTGGTCTGGGCCCGCTATGCCGAGCGCGCACGCACGGACCGCCGCTGCACCGTGCTCCTCGCGGGCAGCGTCGACACCCCGGCCCTGGACGTGGGCAACGCCGCGCGCATCGAGTTGGGCGACATGGGCGAGGCCGAGGCCGCCACCGCGCTGGTGATGCAGGTGGGCGCGGTGCCGCCGCGACTCCTGGAGCGGGCCGCGCAGTTCTCGGGTGGGGTGCCCGCCGTGGTAGCCGCCCTCGGCAGCGGCGTCGCCAGCGGCGCCTTCCCCAGTGCCCCGGAAGACATGCTCCGCGCCATGGGCCCCCTGGCCGACGAGCTCCGCGCGGCCGTGCAGTCAGCGATGCGCGCCCCCGACACCGCCGACCGGCTGCAGGACCTGATGCTCGGCGAGCCGATGATCGAGGAACCCAGCGTCGATCGCGAGTTGATGATGGTGGGGCTCCTGCGGCACGTCCGCGGCGTGGGCCCCGCGCGCGTGGAGCTGCGGACGGCGGCGATCATCGGCGCGGCAGGCGGGTAGTCCATGCGGCTCGCCTCGACCTCCACCGTAGAGATGGCGCCCCGGCGCCCGGCAAAGTCGTTGGCGCCCGGCAACAAGTGCGCCAAGGTGATCGCGGTGGCCGCGCAGAAGGGCGGCGTGGGCAAGACCACCACCACCGTGTCGCTCGCGGCGGCGCTGGCCCGCTTCTACGGCCAGCACGTCCTGGTCATCGACCTCGACGCCCAGTCGCACGTGGCGCTGGCGCTCGAGAAGATGATCAACATCGGCGGCGGCTCGCTCGCCGAGTTGCTGGAAGACCCCACCACCATGGAGGTGGCGGAGATCGCCGTGGGGACGAAGATCCCCAACCTCGAGGTGACGCCTTCCTGCCCGGAGTTGGCCCGCGCGGAAAACCGGCTCTCCTCTCGCATCGGGAAGGAGCTCGTGCTGCGCGGCCTCATCGAGGTGTCGCGCACCCACTACGACGTCATCCTGCTCGACTGCCCGCCCAACCTCGGCAACCTCACGCTCAACGGGCTGGTGGCGGCCGACCACGTGCTCGTCCCGTGCAACCCGGCGCTGCTCTCGGTCTCCGGCGTCGAGGGCCTCATGGGCGCCGTCGAGCAGATCCGCGGCGCGCTCAATCCCACCCTCGACGTTCTCGGCCTGGTCCTCACCCGGGTGGACCAGCGCAACAGCAGCACCAACGGCACCATCGAGGACCTACTGCGCGAGAACTGGGGCGACCTGCTCTCCCCCGTCTTCGTGGGGGTCGACAGCGCCATCCAGAAGGCTCAGCTCGAGGGTCGCGACATCTACGCTTTCGACGCGGGTAGTCGCGCCGCCACGCAGTACTCGGAGCTGGCCCAGTGGGTGCTGGAGCGCCTCGGGTCGCGCTGAGCCTACCGCGCCCTAGTCGTCGTCGCGCTCGCCCCGGATCACGCTCCGCAGGTTCTTCGGCAGCACCTTCTTCCGCAGGCGGATCGACAGGGGCGTGATCTCCACGAGCTCGTCCTCGGAGATGTACTCGATGGCCTTCTCCAGCGTCATCTGCACCGGCGGCACGAGGATCTGCTTCTCGTCGGCGCCGGATGAGCGCACGTTGGTGAGCTGCTTGGCGCGGGTGATGTCGATGTTGATGTCGTTCTCGCGGCTGTTCTCGCCGACGATCATCCCCTCGTACACCGCCACCTGGGGCACCACGAACATTCGCCCGCGCGGTTGCAGGTGGTAGATCGCGTAGGTCGTGGCCTCGCCGGTGCGGTCGGAGATCAGCGAGCCGTTGCCGCGGCTCTGGATGAAGCCCGCCTCCTCGTCGTAGCCGTCGAACAGCGGGTTGAGCAGCCCCTGGCCGCGGGTGTCGTTGCGGGCCTCGCCGCGGAAGCCGATGA
>CAYHRZ010000550.1:0-560 GCA_964359125.1 uncultured Klebsiella sp.
GGAGGCGGGGCTGCTGCGGAAGATCTTGGGCCAGAGCGGCGAGTCGGGCGGCTACGCCTTCCAGGTGGAGACCACGCTGCGTGCCCACCGGGCCGGCGCGAAGATCGTCGAAGTCCCCATCACCTTCGTGGAGCGCGCGCGTGGGGTGTCGAAGCTCAACCTCGGGATCGCGCTGGAGGCGGCGCGCGTCGTCCCCGGCTTGCGGTCGTGAGGGCGGCTTGGATCGCGCTGGCGGCGGCGCTGGCCCTGAGGCTGGTGCTGGCGGCCGGGCTGCCCCTGCTCGACGACGAGGCCTACTACTGGGTGTGGTCGCGACAGCTCGCCGCCGGCTACTTCGACCACCCACCCGCCATCGCCTGGCTCGTGCGCGCGGGCACCGCACTGCTCGGCCACACCGAACTCGGCGTGCGGCTCTGGCCGGTGGTCGCGGGGGTGGTGGCCGTCGCGCTCTTGCTGCCCCATGCCCGAGACCCGCTGCGCTTCGTGTTCCTGTCTCTAGGCGTGCCGCTGTACGCCCTGGGCGGCATCCTCGCCACGCCCGACGTGCCCCTGTTGTTGGG
>CAYHRZ010000550.1:570-1411 GCA_964359125.1 uncultured Klebsiella sp.
GTTGTTGGGGTGGGCGCTGGCCCTACGCGGTTGTATGTCGCGACAGTGGCTCGCGCTTGGTCTTGGGCTGGGCGTGGCCGGGCTCGGCAAGTACACCGGCTACGGCCTCGGGCCGCTGTTGCTGGCGTGGATCCTGTGGACGAGGTCATGGGCCCTACTGCCCGGGATCGTGCTCGGCTGCTTGTTGTGGACGCCCAACGTGGCCTGGAACGCCGCGCACGAGTGGGTGAGCATCGGCTTCCAGCTCGGCCACGGCCTGGACCGTCCCCCGGCGGGCGCCCTGGCCTTCTTCGGCGCCCAGGTGGCCCTCGCCGGGCCGGTGTTCTTCCTCGTCTTCCTGGGCTGGGGCCTGCGTCGGCACCGGGGTGACGACCTGCTCTTGTGGCTGACCAGCGTGCCGGTGGTCGCCTTCTTCACCTGGGCGGCCACGCGCGGCTCGGGGGAGGCCAACTGGGCGGCGGCGGCCTACTTGTCGGCGGCGCTGGGCCTGTCTCGGGTGGACGGTCGCCTCGGCCGCGCGGCGTGGATCGCGGCGGGGACGGGCCTGTGTTTGTCGTTGCTGGTGCTCGTCCACCTCGTGGACCCGCTGGCTCGCGTGAAGAACGACCCCACCGCGCGCCTCGGCCGGGGCAAACAGATGGCACGCAGCGTGCAGGCCTGGGGCGTCGAGCCGGTGTACACCTCGCGTTACCAGGAGGCGGCGATGATCGCGTTCTACGGGGGTATCGAGGCCTACGCGCTGCCCGGCGTGGACCGTCCCGACCAGTACGACCTCTGGCCCACTCGCTGGGCCTTCGGGGGACTGTTCGTGCGCGAGTACCGCTCGGGACTCACCGCCCCC
>CAYHRZ010000550.1:1421-3788 GCA_964359125.1 uncultured Klebsiella sp.
CTTCTGCGTGGATCGTACCGGCGGGAGCGTGGTGCGCGAGGGCGAGGCGCGCTGGCAGGTATACGAGGTGAGCGGGTGTGGCCCGGCCGAGGATCGCGACCTCCGGGAGATGCTGCTGGCCCCGCCGGGCTACCAGGACCCCCCCCAGTGAGCAGCACCCGCCGCCTCGCCCGGCGCTTCCGTCCCTACGCGGGGCGCTTGGTGCTCGCGACGTTTTTGGTGTCGGTGGCCAGTGCCCTGCCGTCGTTGTTGGTTTTCATCATCCAGGGCGTGCTCGACGAGGTGCTCATCCGTCGCGACGAGCGTGCGCTCACGCTCCTGGCGCCGGGGATCGTGCTCTTGTACGGGGTGAACGGGGCGGTGTCGGTGGCCCGGGGGCTCCTCACCCGATCCGTGGCCTGGCGCGTGGTCACCGACCTACGCAACGAGTTGCACGCGCACCTCTTGCGACTCGGTGTCGACTGGCACCAGCGCCTCCCGGCCGGCGAGCGGGCCAGTCGCGCCCTTAGCGATGTCAACAACCTCCAGTACGCGGTGAGCGGCGTCGTCACCGCCGTGCAGAAGCCCGTCACCCTGCTGGGCCTCGTCGTCACTGCCTTCTACATGAACCCGGTGCTGGCGGCGGTGGCGCTGGTGGTCTTGCCGCTGGTGGGTTGGCCCATCGACCGTTTCGGCAAGTGGGGCCGGGCGGCCACCCGCGACGCGCTCGACGCGGCGGCGCGCCTGTCGGGAAACCTCCTGGAAACCCTGTCGGGCATCCGCGTGGTGCAACTCAGCGGGGGCGAGGCGGAGCGGCGGGCGAAGTTCGAGGCGGTGAACGAGGCGCACCACCAGGCGCAGATCAACGCGGTGACGGCGCAGTTGTTGCCTGGACCGGTGGTGGAGTTCATCGCCGCCCTCGGCGTGGGGGCGGCGATCTACGTGGGTGGGCAGCAGGTGTTCCGCGGTGAGACGCAACCCGGCGAGCTCATCGCCTTCCTGGTGGCGCTCGGCCTGATGAACGACCCGCTCAAGGGCGTGGCGCTGGTCCACAGCCTGGTGCAGCGGGCCCTGGCCTCGGCCGACACGGTGTTTGCGCTGTTGGACACCCAGCCCTCGCTAGTCGACAACGGCACGATCGTCGCCACCGCACCCTCGGTGATCACCGTGGAGTCGGCGAGCTTCGACTACGGCGACGGGGGCGTGCTGCGCGGCGTGGACTTCCGGGTACACGCCGGGCAGAAGGTGGCGATCGTGGGCGCGAGCGGGGCGGGGAAGAGCACGCTCCTGGCGTTGCTCACGCGGCTGCGCGACCCCACCTCGGGGCGGGTGGCCTGGGACGGCACCGACCTTCGTTCGCTGTCGATGGGATCGTTGCGGTCGAAGGTGGCGGTGGTGACGCAGGAGCCCTTCTTGTTCGACGACACCGTGGCCAACAACATCCGCTTCGGTTGTCCCTCGGCGACCGACGAGCACGTCCGCGCCGCCGCGGAGGTGGCCGACGCCGCTGGCTTCGTCGACGCCCTGCCGCAAGGCTTCGACACCCGGATCGACGAGCTCGGCATGCGCCTCTCCGGGGGGCAGCGCCAGCGCATCTGCATCGCCCGCGCGGTCCTGCGCGACGCCCCGGTGCTGGTGCTCGACGAGGCCACGAGCAACCTCGACAGCGAGAGCGAGGCGGCGGTGAACGCGGCGCTGGAGCGGGCCTCCCGGGGGCGCACCACCTTCGTGGTGGCGCACCGCCTCTCCACCGTGCGCGACGCGGACTTGATCCTCGTGTTCCGCGGCGGGGAGATCGTCGAGCGCGGCACGCACACGGAGCTGTTGGCGCTCGGCGGCGAGTACGCGCGGCTGGTCGCGGGGCAAGTGGGGGGGTAGTGCGTCGGCGATAATGTATGGAGCAATACAGGATGAGGTGATCACTTGCACTTGCACTTGCACTTGCACTTGCACTATTCTGCCTCAAGTGTGGAGTCATCGTGAACCTGCATCGCTTGCTCCTGCTGTGCTTTTTTCTGATCCTGGGAGCGCTGAGTCTTCCGGGTGAGGCCATGGCCACCCTACGGCGCACGCCAGGGTCGTGGCTGTTCGGCCCGCGCCCGGTGTGGACCGACGGCACGACGAGCCCGACGTGGCACGCGCTGTCGGAACCGCTGTCGAGCGCCGGCATGATCAACGTGCGGGTGTCGACCGAGTTGGACGAGAGTTCCGGGAACTGCAAGATTCGACCTGCGCTGCGGTGGTCCAACGACGGGGTGGCGTGGGACGCCGACGTCGCCATCGTGACAACCTACCGTTCGACCGTGGGTATCGACTACGGCTCGGGCTACGTCGACATCACCGCCCTCGGCAGCCCGAAGCCCTGGGTCCAGTTCGGGGTCGAGGTGG
>CAYHRZ010000551.1:0-3457 GCA_964359125.1 uncultured Klebsiella sp.
GGTGCCGTGGGAACCACTGGCCGACTGCGTGGGGGCGGCGCTGTCGCTGGCGTCGCGGTCCCCGTCGAAGGCGTCGTAGCCGGGCAACACGTTGCCGGGGCCGTCGGCGCCGACCGTCACCCCGCTGTCGATCACCGCCACCACCACGCCCTTCCCGGTCGCCCGCGCGTGTACCGCCTCGATCTGCAACGCCGCCATGTTCCACTGGTAGCGGTAGTAGGGATCGGAGGTCGCGGAGAACTTCCACGACACCACCGGCTCCACCCACTCCACGGCCTCGTTGTCCATCAGCGCGCGGAAGGCCTCGTCGTCCTGGTCGGTGTCGAGCGCGAACAGGCCCGACAGACCCGAGGCGCTCACGACGCTGGCCTTCTGCACCCCCTTGCCCAGCGCCGCGTCGAAGATGCCCTCGCCAATCGACAGCCGACCGTCACTGCCGACCTTCGCGCTGGACGCGGCCGCATCACGCAGCTTCACGATGTAGCGACCGGGGACCACCTCCGCGAACTCGACCGGCACCGACCGGGCCTTGGCGGCGGTGGTGTTGGGGACCACGGTGATCTCCGACTCCGGGCCCGGGGTGGTGGGCGCGGGCGGAGCCTCCGCCGGCGGGCCGCCGGCGCACGCGAGTGACAAGACCACACCGAGGGCGATGGAAAGGCGCATGGTAACTCCGGTGGCTAGGGCGAGGTGTTGAGCGTCCAAGAGCAACGGCCGACCGAGCAGCCACAACTCTTCAGGACGGAGAAACAGGGGAGCTTGTCGCACGTCGTGTTGAGCGTGGCGGCGGTCGAAACCGTCACGCACACCTCGCCCGAGCAACCGCCGGCGGTGCAGTCGAGGTCGGTCGTGCACTCGCCGTCGGCCTCGGCGCCCTCCACCCGCTCGCGGCACGACTGGTACAGGGCCGCCGGGTCCGTGGGGGGCGCCTCGCCCAGGTAGGTGGGGTTGCCGTTGGCGTCGGCCTCACCGAGGACCACCGGTGGCGCCGTGGTCGGCGGCGGCGGCTCGGACGGCTTGGCGTCGGAGGGTCCGTGGGCGCAGGCGAGGAGGAGGGCGAGGATCATTCGGCGATCCTAACGGACGCGCGCCGACCCGGCGGCATTCAGCCCGACATGCGCCGGGCGGTGAACATCTCGGCCACGGGGCTGTGCCCCTCGGTGACCAGTTCTGCCAGCGCCTTGCCGCAGAGCCAGGCGAAGCCGAAGCCGTGGCCGGTGAAGCCGCAGGCGCCCATGGCGCCCGGCAGCCCCGGGACGACGCCCACGATCGGCAGACCGTCGCGAGAGAAACCCATGGTCCCTGACCAGCGATGGGTCACGGGCACCTCGCGCATCGCCGGGAAGCGGTGCAAGAAGGCCTCCATCCGAGCCTGGATGACGGGGTGCAGCACCTCCGCCGTCCCCACTTCGCCCTCGGTATCGAGGTTGCGCCAGCCGCCTAGGACCACCCGGCCGTGCTCGTCCTGTCGCCAGTAGTCGAAGCCGTGGTCCGCGTACACCGGGCAAGCGAACAACGGCGGAGCGGGCGCCGTGGCAAGCATCTGTCCGCGTACCGGGTCGATCTTCCCAGCGTAGAAGGGCGCCAGTTCCGGGGCCCAGGCGTTCACGCAGAGCAAGGCCAACTGGGCGCGGACTTCGCCCTGCTCCGTGTGAACCCGCACGTCGCCCGGCGAGGGTGCCTCGACCCGGAGCACGGGCGAGTGCTCGAAAAGTTGCACCCCGGCACCCACCGCCGCCTGGGCCACCCCACGCACGAACCGCGCCGGGTCCAACTCGCCATCGTCCGTGATGTGGACGCCGACGTGGAAGCCAGCGCCCCGGTACACCTCGTCGAGCCGGTCTCCTTCCAGCAACTCCGCCGCGAAACCATCGTCGCGCAGCAGCGATGCCGACTCCAGGAGTTCGCGCTCCTCGTCGGGCGAGCACGCCAGTTGCAGGGCCCCGCGGCGCATATAGCCACAATCGATGCCCAGGGCGTCGATGGTGGCGAGCATGGCCTCGTGGTTGTCGCGACTCACCTGGTGAACCGCCCGGGCGCGCTCCCGCCCCATCACCGCCACCGCGCGGCTGTAGCGCTCGCAGGTGCCCTGCAGTAGGAACCCGGCGTTGCGCCCCGACGCGCCGCTCGACACCCCGCCCTTGTCGACCCAGACCACCCGCACGCCCTGTTGCCCCAGCGCCCAGGCGGCCGACGCCCCGCAGAGCCCGGCGCCGATGACCACGACGTCGGCCTCGACGATGCCCCGCAGCGGCGCCGCCATCGGCTTGGCCGCCTCCAACCAGTAGGGGGGGGAGGCGATCACTTCTCGCCCGCGACGGCCCTCGACGGCGCCAACTTCACCCCGAGGAAGGCACCGTGCCTCTCGGCGAGAGCGGCGGCGTTGGCTGAGCGACCCACCCTCGCCAGCGTGCGCAAGGCCTCGGCGCGCACGTCGCGATCCGCCGTGCTGTTGGCCACCAGCGCCTCGAGCAGGTCGTCGCGTTCGAGGCCGTTGAGCGCGCGCACGGCGGCGATCCCGGTCCGCACCGTCTCGGGGCGGGAGGCGGTGGCGCTCACCACCTCCGTGGCGACCGCGCGGTCGAGTTGAACGAGGCGGCTGAACGCCTGGAGGCGCACCGGCTGCTGGGGGCACTCGGCGTAGAGCGCCCGGGCGGCGTCGAGGGCGAGCGTCTTCACCGCGGGAAGCTGGGCCCCGCAGGCGGAGGCCCCAGCCTCGATAGCGAGGTCCTGCGCCCGCATCCGAACGGCCGGGTCCGGGTGCTCGCCAAGCCGATCGAGGCTCGGCCCGTCCGCAGGGAGGTTCGGGCGCCAGGCGCTCATGGCCGACACCAGGGCTTCCGCGCCCGCCGAGGGATCCGCCAGCACCGCAGCCCGGCTCGCCACGTCGACGCCCGCCGCCCAGGCCAGGAGGGTGGGCGACTTCGACGAAGACGCCAGCGCGATCGCCCGCGCCTCGTCGCGCTCGGCGTAGGCGAGTAGGAGCCGCTCCTGGTGCGCGCCGGGCGCGAGCGCCGGGATCGCCGCCCCCAGGATCTCGTCGGGCGCGCGCCGCAATATGTCGACGCCCGCCACGGCGGCCTCGTCGATCCCGGCCCGAGGTGACGACAAGTACGCCTGCGCCGCGGCGAACAGCGCTGGTTCCGAGAGCGTCTTGACCGGGCCCCCGGCCACGGTGACCTGCTCCACCGATGCGTCGTGGCGAGCGACGAACCAACCGCTGGCGTTGCAGGCGCCAAAGTTCTCCAGCACCACCACCCAGGCGAGCGGATCCGTGGAGAGCGCGCGCTCCCAGCCCGGACCCTCGGGGTCGCCGTCGATCATCGCCGATCTCACCGGCGCCAGGCAACGAACCACCGCAGCGGGGAAGTTCCGTGGCAGCTCCGGCCGGGCGGGCAAGGCGCTGCCCTGCATCTGCTCTTGTACGCCGCCCTCGCGGGTGGACCAGGTGTGCACG
>CAYHRZ010000551.1:3467-3786 GCA_964359125.1 uncultured Klebsiella sp.
GGCCAGTGCGTCTTGGCCCAGCGTTTCCGTGACCCGGCGCACGGCGTCGAGTGGCTCGAGTCGCTCCGCCCACCGGTCGCCCGCGGGCGCCAGCACCCTCAGCGAGGCCCCGTCGCCATCTTCCACGGCGAAGCCCCACTTCACCAGGGCGTCGCGGACGGTCTCGAAGTCGCCGTGGTCAAAGTCGACGCGCACCTCCAGGTGGCGGCTGGGCAGCTCAACCGCGCGCTCGCCGAGCCTCAAGACGCCCGGCGGCGTGGGGGTTCCATCGGCACCCAACGTCGGCTCCGTCGGCACCGCCGCCGGGAGCGCTCCGGGC
>CAYHRZ010000552.1:0-3781 GCA_964359125.1 uncultured Klebsiella sp.
CGGCGCTGGCCGCGGCGCGCTCCACGGCCCGTGCTCGCCGTCGGCCACGCACGCTAGCAGGGAGAGGACCACGCCACCCGCACTGTAACTGCGAGCTCCGGCCCGCCGCTCAGCGGGGCACGGTGAACCGGTCGATCTCGTTGCCCGCCAGGTCGCGCGCCACCACCTCCATCGTGTCGCCGTCGATGGTCGCGATGACGTAGTGCTCGGTTACCGCGGCGACCTCGGTGAACGGCTGTCCCATGTCGTTGCCGTAGAGGTCGGCACCCGCGCCCGCGCTCACGACGTACACCGTGCCCTCGCCGGGGAGGACCTCCAGGCCGCCGTTGAGTGGCACGCTGCGCTCGTAGTTGTGGTTGTGCCCGGTGAAGTCGACCTGGACCCCGTGCCGCTCCGCCACGGTGGACCACAGCTCCCTCAAGTCCTCGTCGCTGCCGTGGGTGGTGCAGGAACTGTAGGCGGGCATGTGGTGCCCGAGCACCTTCCAGGGCTGGGCGGTGGCACCGAGGTCGGCGTCGAGCCACTGCCCCTGCGCGGCGCGGTCGTCGGCCGAGGCGCTGTCGTCGAGCACGGCGAGGTGGAGCGGCCCGTAGTCGAGCGAGAACGTGCGCTCGTCGCCCGGCTGGGCGACGAGGCCGAAGTAGTTCTGCGCGTAGAACTCGTGGTTGCCGTGAACGAGGACCATCGCGTGCGACTCCATGAACCCCACCCCGGCGTCGAGGAAGGCGTCCCACTCGTCCATGTTGCTGCCAAAGTCGACCGCGTCGCCCGAAAACAGCAAGAAGTCCGGCGTAAAGGTCTCGATCTGGTCGAGTAGGGCCGCCCACGTGGCCTGGTTGTCCCGCGCGTCGCCCGCGACCGCCACCACCACCGGGACGTCCTCGCCGGCGGCGGGCGCGGTGGTGAAACGGTACTCGGCGGACCAGTGCCCATCCCCGCCCACCCGGTAGGTGTACGTGGTGCCGGCCGCGAGCCCACACAACGGCACCTCGTGCACCCGGCCACCGCCCGTGTTGAACGTGAAGCTCGCACCCTCGGCGGTGGACACCGCCCCGTCGTCACCCCACCACTGCACCGAGGAGGCAAGGGTGTCGGCATCGGTGCGCCAGAGGATCGTGGCCTCTGAGGCAGGGTTTCCAGACCAACTGTAGCGCACGTGGTAGGGATCGGGGCTGGCGCCGAAGGTGTTCGCGTGGGCGTCGGCGGGCTCGCGGTCGCTCGTGGAGTAGCCGACCTGCGGCGTGAGCACCGGGTCGCCGCAAGCCGCGTCGTCCACCGCGGGCCTGACCTTCTCGACGGTGTGACAGGCGAGAATCCACCACATGGAAGTCCCGGGGAGAGCGTGCGCCCTAGCACGCGACTAGGGCGAGGGCGGGTCCGGCACCGTCGACAGGCGCTTGCCCGGCTTGAAGGTGTGGAAGTACATCCACCAGGTGCCATCCCGGCGGCGCAGGGTCGACACCGCCTCGCCGTAGATGTCGAGGGACACCCCGGGCAGTTCGGACCACGTGTGCCCACCGTCGATCGTACGCCGGGCCCGCAGCGGCGCACCCATCGCGGCGTCGTTGTAGGACACCGTGGCCTCCGTGGGGCTGGCGGAGCGGGCGTCGGGGGCGAATCCCTTCACCCCCTGCCATGGACCGGCGTACACGAAGCGCACCCCGTCGGCCGAGTAGCTGGTGTCGAGGCCGAAGCTGAACATCGTGCAGCCGCCGCCCGCGAAGCAGGCGACGGCGGGGTCGGCGAAGGGGCCGCGCAGCACCATCCCCTCGGATCGCCAGTTCACCAGGTCCGTGGAAACCGCGCTGTGGATCTCGTGGCGTTCTCCCTCGGTCCAGCGCGCGTCGGTGGTGTACTCGCCGACGCTCATCGCCAGGAAATACATCCGCCACCCGCCCCCCGGCACCGGGACCACTTCCGGGTCCGCGAACATGCCCACGCGCAGCCCCTCGATGTGCGCCGGCACGCGGTCGAAGGTGATCCCGTCGGTCGACACCGCCGCCCCCAGCGCCCCCACGCCGGGGAGACCGCGACGTTCGAAGTCCTGGCCGGGATCGGCGGCGCCGACCAGGAGCTGGTCGAGGTTTCCGTCGACGAAGAACAACCACACCCGCCCGTCGGGCCCCTCCACCGCCTCGGGCACGGCCGCCGTCTCCAGGACCGGGCGGGCGAGGCCGTCGTTCCCACGCGCGGCCGTCCAGTCCAGGCCGTCGGCCGAACGCGCGACGCCGATGTCCTGGTTCCAGGGGCCATGGGTGGTCTTCCGGTTCTGGACCCACGTCGTGAGCGCCGCCAACTCGCAGGCCGAGGCCCGTCCCAGCCGGGCGGCGTCGAGGGCGCGGGGCAGTTCCTGCTCCGCGGCCGGGCACGGGGGTGGGTCGCAGCCCGCCAGCGACACGAGCACGAGCGCCGGCACCAGCATCCGCCTGAGCCTACCTCCCCGCTCGCCCCGGCGCGTGACGTTTGTTGACGACCGCTTGATGGCGGCGGCCGGGAGCCCGGGGGTATCCACCGGCCCCCGGAAAAGGTACCCCCATGCGCCTCGCCACCCTCTCGCTGCTCCTCCCGCTCTTCAGCGTTGCCTGCTTCACCCCGCCCGACGCAGACGAGGGCAAGGACGACGACGACGACACCGACACCCAAACCAACCCCGACGACTCCGGCGACACCGACGACTCCGGCAACGGGGACCCCGACGACAAGGACGGCGACGGCTACACCACTGCCGAGGGCGACTGCGACGACGACAACGACCGAGTCAACCCAGGCGCGGAAGAGCGTTGCGACGGCAAGGACAACGACTGCAACGGCGACGTCGACGACGGCGTCGACGATGGCAACGACTACTACGCCGATGCCGACGGCGTCGACGATGGCAACGACTACTACGCCGATGCCGACGGCGACGGCTACGGCACCGGCCGCGCCGTGAGCGCCTGCGACCAGCCCGACGACCACGCCACCCGCGACGGCGACTGCGACGACGACAACCGCCGCGTTTTCCCGGGCGCCGAGGAAGTGTGCAACGGGGTCGACGACGACTGCGACGGCGACATCGACAACGGCGCCACCGACATGGGCACCTACTACGACGACGGCGACGGCGACGGCTACGGTGGCGGGCGCGGGACCGACGCCTGCGAGCAGCCGGCGGGCACCGTCACCGAGGGCAGCGACTGCGACGACGCCGACGCGTCGGTACACCCGGGCGCCGAGGAGCTCTGCAACGGGGTCGACGACGACTGCGACGACCGGGTCGACGACGGCGCCACGGGCGAGACGTACTACTACGACACGGACGGCGACGGCTACGGCGACGCCTCGTCGACGGTGGAGGACTGCGACCAGCCAGCGGGGACCGTCACCAACGCGGACGACTGCGACGACGGCGACGCGAGCATCAACCCCCGCGGCGAGGAGGTGTGCGATGGCGTCGACAACGACTGCGACGGCGACGTCGACACCGACGCCACCGACGCCACCTACCTGTACCTCGACAACGACGGCGACGGCTTCGGCGACGACGCCAGCTACGACCTCCGCTGCAACGGCGTCGACAACGGCTACGACTGCGACGACGCCGACGACACGGAGCCGCAGGTGGTGGACGCGGCAGCGACGAGCACCCCCGACGGCAGCATCAGCGCGCCGTGGTCCTCGATCCAGGACGGCATCGACGGCGCGGACACTTGCGTGCTGGTGTGGCCCGGCGTGTACGAGGAGACCATCGACTTCTCCGGCAAGGACATCCTGGTCCGCGGCGTAGGCGGCGCGGACGCGA
>CAYHRZ010000553.1:0-3772 GCA_964359125.1 uncultured Klebsiella sp.
TTTTTCCACCCGCGCGATACCACGGCGGGTGTCCCACCTCTCCGACCTCCGCGAGGCGCTGGCCCGCGAGCGCGCCGCCGCGGAAGCCGAGCACGCGCGCATGCGCGGGTTGGCGCTGCCCGCGCGGGCGGCGGCGGGCTTCACCGTGTACCCCCTCGCCATCGAGGCTACCGAGTTGAGGTCGCGGGGCCGGGTGAACGTGGTGCTGCGCGGCAACGTGCCCGCCGACAGCGTCGCACCCGGCGACCCAATCGTGCTCGCCCCGCTGGGCAAACCCGACGAGGGACAGGTGGGCCGCGTGGAGGGCGTGGACGAGCACACCCTGGAGCTGCGGGTGGACGACGTGCCCGCGGGCGCGGGGCCGTGGGCGGTGAGCAAGCGGCTCGACATGGGCGTGCACGAGCTGCAAGAGGCGGCCTTGTTGCGGGCCGAGCGGCTGAACAACCCGCTGGTGAACCTCCTGCTCGGCTACGAGAAACCCTACCGGGCCGACCCCCTCGAGCACGCCGCCTTCGCCCGCCTGGATCCCTCCCAGCGCGCGGCGGCGGAGTTGGCGCTGGGCGCGACCGAGGTGGGTCTGGTCCACGGGCCGCCCGGCACCGGGAAGACCGTGACGCTGGTGGCCATCCTCCGCGCGCTCCGGGACCTGGGGGAGCAACCGTGGGCGCTGGCCGAGAGCAACGCCGCAGTCGACAACCTCGCCCTGGGCGCGCGGGGCTCGGGCCTGGACGTGGTTCGCCTGGGGGTGAGCGCCCGCATCGAGAGCGCGGTGCAGCCGCTGACCTTGGAGTGGCGGATCCTGAACGGGCCGCGATCCCCCGTCCTGCGCGAACTCCGCAGGCAAGCCTCGCGTACGACGGGCCCGGAGGGACTGGAGCTGCGCGACGCCATCCGCGAGGAGTGGGCGGCGGCCAAGCGGGAAGTCCTCGAGCGGGCCGACGTGATCGCCATGACCCTGGCCACGCTGCACACCCGCGGCGGGAGCCTGCCCGCGCCCCGAACGGCGGTGGTCGACGAGGCGGGGCAGGCCACCGAGCCCGCGACGTGGTTGCTGGCGTCTCGCGTCAAACGGCTGGTCCTCGCTGGCGATCCCCACCAGCTCGGTCCGGTGGTGAAGTCGCGCGATCCGCGGCTGGAACGCTCGCTGCTGGCCCGGCTCGTCGACCTGGGCTTCCCCTTCCCCATGCTGACCACGCAGTACCGCTTCAACACCGAGTTGGGCGAGCTCTGCGCCGCGACCTACGGGGGACACCTCCGGGCCCACCCGAGCGTGGCCGAGGCACAGCGCCACCCCGCCGCCCAGTGGATCGACACCGCGGGCATGGGCTTCGACGAGGAGCGGGAAGGCGAAGGGTCGTACTACAACGTGGGCGAGTTGCGCCTGGCCAAGCGCGCGTACGACGAGCTGGTGGCCGAGGGACACGCGCCGGCCTCCGTCGGCGTCGTCACCCCGTACCGCGCCCAGTTGTCGCGACTGCGTGAGTTGTTTCCCCGCGCCGAAGTCGGCACCGTCAACCGTTTCCAGGGGCGGGAGAAGGACGCTATCGTCGCGACCTTCGTGCGCTCGAATGCGGAGCAGGAGCTTGGGTTCGTGGCCGACCCGAAGCGGCTGAACGTGGCCGTCACCCGCGCCCGGCACCGGTTCGTGGGCATCGGCGACGTCGCCACCCTGGGCGTGGCCCCGGTCTTCCAAGCGCTGGTCGATACCATCGCGGCCGCGGGCGGCTACCGCTCGGGCTGGGAGTTCGAGAGCTAGGCGCTCAGATGCGCCGCAGCTTCATCTGCACGTCGCCCGACCAGTGGGCGTCGAAACCGCGCACGCAGGTGTCGAGGTAACGCTCGTAGTCGTCGAACAGCGCGTCGCCCCAGGTCTGCCGGATGTAGTTCTCGTGCAGGCGCATGCGGCGCAGCCACTCGCCGGTGGTGCGACCGTAGTCTTCCCGGCGGGTGTGCAACTCGCGGATTTCCCAGTGAGGGTTGACGGCGGCGACCAGCTCCTCCAGGCGCGGGTTGCGACCGCCCGGGAAGATCACGTCGGCGGTGAACTGCAGGTCCAGGAGGTCCTGGCGCTTGCGCGGGATGCGGTTGGTGAGGATGGCTTGGAAGCCGAAGTGCGCGCCGGGCTCCACCCACTCCGCGAGCTTGCTGAAGTACTCGCGGTAGATCTCGATCGCCTTGCCCGCGCGGGCCTGGGCGGGGGAGCAGAGGTGGTCGATCATCTCGATGCTGACGAGGCCGTCGTACTTCTCGGGGGGCTTCCAGTCGCGGTAGTCGCAGATGTGGATCTGGGTACGCGGCAGCTTGCGCGCGAAACACCAATCGGCCTGGGCGGTGGACAACGTGACGCCCTCGGCGCGCCTGACGCCGTGCCGCACGCAGTAGTCGAGCATCGAGCCCCAGCCGCAGCCGATGTCGAGTACCGTCTTGCCCTCGCCCAACTCCGCGAACTCGAAGAGCACGCGGGCCTTGTTCTCCTGGGCGGCTTCCAGCGACTGGTTGGCGGCCTCGTACACCGCGCAGGTGTAGTGCATGTTCTCGTCGAGCCAGAGCTTGAAGAAGTCGTTGCTGACGCTGTAGCTGACGTCGATCTCGGCCTGAGTGGAGGTCATCACGCCCTCGGGGGGAAGTCGCCGCCGCTAACCAACCACGGCGGATTCGCACGCCCGGCCCGGTTTCATTCCCGCGGGTCAGTCTGGCCGCGCGCCGGTCCAGGCGAGGTACACGATGCCCCCCGAGCCACCGAGCCAGGCGCGGGCAAACTGCTCGCGATCGTAGACCCTCGGCACCTCTTCGTCGGTGGCGGCCGCCGGGTCGTTGACGTGGACGTCGCCCTCGGCGTCGAAGCCGGTGACCAACAAGATGTGCCCCGCCGTGCTGGCAATCGGCGCGTTGTCGAGTTCACCGCGCTCCCAGGCGGCGGAGACGCCCACCGGGTAGCCCGCGGCGACCCACGGTTCCAACTCCGCCACCGCCCCGAACCAGCCCACCTCGGTGGTGAGCCCCCGCGTCGCGAGGAAGGCAGTGTTGAAGGGCCAGTTGCCGTTGCCCTGGTAGGCACTGTCCCAGGTCTGGTCGGCGGCCTCCGGCACGGTCGCGTCGACGGAGGGGTCCTCGAGTTGGTCGGCGAAGTAGCCGAGCATCATCGACGACGTGGTGGGGCTGCACCAGGCCTCGCCCGCGGAGAACTCCATCTGCGACCGGTCGGGTGGGTCGGTGAGATCTCCCCATGCCGCGCCACCGCCGTCGGCATTGTCCCGCGACGAGTCCGCGACCGCTACCGCCAGGCGACTCACGCTGGCGCCGCCCTGCCGCGAGACGCGCAAGCGCACGGCGTCGGCGGGACGGTCGAGGAAGAGGGTGTCGGTCCACACCGCCCCGTACGCGTCGGACTGCCCGTCGGTGCTGTGCCGGTCCACGCCGCTGTCGCCCGCCGCCCACACGCCGAAGTGGTACCAGCCGGTCCACGCGCCGTCGACGCGGACCTGCGCCTCGACCTCGACCCAGGCCCCGGCGGGGGTGTGGGCGTTCCAACTGGGCACCATCGCGTCGAAGTCGATGCCGGGCTCGAGCACGGCGGTCTCGTCGGGTGGGTCGGGGACGCTGCATCGCCCCCGGGCGCCCCAGGCCGCGCAGCCAGCGGCTTCCTTGTTGGTGTCGGTGTCGGGATCGGGGATCGAGGCGCAGGCGACGGCCCAGGGCATGTCGCTCATCACGCGGTCGAGCAGGCTCTCGCCGTCGGCGGCCTTGCTCCAGGCCAACTGGGTGCCGAGGA
>CAYHRZ010000554.1:0-3760 GCA_964359125.1 uncultured Klebsiella sp.
AAGGCGTACATGTCGGCGCTGTAGTCGATGGCCTGCGCGACCTTGTCGGCCCCGCCGTGGCCCGCGTTCTGCTCGATGCGCAACAGTGGCGTTGCGCCTGCCTTGTCTGCGGCGGCGATCGCGGCCGTGAACTTGCGCGCGTGCATGGGGTCCACCCGGTCGTCGTGGTCCGCCGCCAGCATCAAGAGGTCCGGATAGTCCACACCAGCCTTCACCTTCTGGTAGGGAGAATAGGCGAGGATGCTCTTGAATTCCTCGGGATCCTCCGCCGACCCGTACTCGGGGATCCAGGTCCGGCCCGAACCGAACTGGTGGTAGCGGACCATGTCGAGCAAGGGCACCGCGCACACCACCGCCCGGTACAACTCCGGCCGCTGCGTCATGGCCGCACCCATCAACAAGCCGCCGTTCGAACCACCGTTGATGGCCAACCGCGCGCTCGTTGTCCAACCGCTGGACACCAGGTACTCGGCCGCCGCCGCGAAGTCGTCGAACACGTTCTGCTTCTTGTGCATCTGCCCTGCTTCGTGCCAAGCTTTCCCGAACTCGCCGCCGCCCCGCAGGTTGGCGATGGCGTACACCCCACCGGCCTCGAGGAAGGGGTACCGGCTGGAACGGAAGTCCGGGAGCAACGACACGTCGAAGCCGCCGTAGCCGTACAACAACGCAGGGTTGTTCCCGCCAGGCTTCACGTCGTCCCGGTGCACCAGGAACATCGGCACCTTCGTGCCGTCCTTGGACGTGTACCAAACCTGTTCCGACACGTACCGCGCGGTGTCGACGGGGATCTCCACCTTGGCCCAGAGGGTGGTCGACAGGTCCTCGACCGACAACCGGTACACCTGGGGTGGCGAGGTGAAGGATGAGAACTGGAAATACGCGTCGGTGCTGCCCTTTTCTCCCGCTGGCAGGCTCGCCACGCCCACGCCGGGCAGGGCCTGGACGCGGGTGGTCTTTCCGTCGAGCGACACCCACCGCACCTCGGTCTTCACGTCGTTCATGTAGGTGAGAACGAGTTGGCCGCCGACGATTTGCGCGCTGTCGAGCGTGGCCTTGGGATCCTCGGGGACGATCTCCTTCCAATGCTTCCGCTCGATCTTGCCCGTGCTGGTCTTGAAGAGGCGCTTTCTCGGCGCGCCCTCGTCGGTGAGGATGTACAACTCGTCCCGGTACACGTCGGCCACGAAGATGTTGGGCACGCCGACCGTCAGCGGCCGGAACGCCTTGTCCTTGCGGAGGTCCTTGACCCAGAGGTCGGAGGCGTTCCAGCCGTGGTACACGCCGACGATCAAGTAGTTGCCGTCGTCGGAGAGGGCACCGTCGAGGAAGGTCTCCGGGTTGCCGGTGCGCTCCCGCACGAGGCGGTCGGTGGCCGGGTCCGTACCCAGGGCGTGGTAGCGGAACTCGGTGTAGCCGGGGCGCTCGTCGACCGGGATCGCCGCGTCGGTGGGCAGCCACTCGTAGTAGATGCCCGTCCCGTCGGGTGTCCAGTCCACCGAGGCGTACTTGGCGCCGGGGATGGTGTCGACCATCGAGACCACACCGGTGTCGACGTCGATCACCTTGAGGGTGGCCTCGTCGGCGGCGTTGGCCTTCTCCTGGTAGGCCAGGCGCTTGCCGTCGTCGCTGGGCACCCAGTCGCCCAGGGAGCGAGGCACGTCACCCGTCCAGGCGTTGGGGTCCAGCAGCACTTTCTCGGGCCCCTCGGCGCCGTCCCGCCAGTACAAGACCGCCTTGTCCTGGTCGGCTCGCCGGCGGGAGTAGAACAGCCGTTCGCCGCGTTGTACCGGCACACTCACGGTGTCGACGTAGTACAGCTCGCGGAAGCGCTTGCTGAGCCACGGGCGGGCGGCCAACCGGTCCAGTTCGTGGTGCGCGTAGGTGTTGTTCGCCTCCATCCAGGCGACGACTTCCGGCGACTTCTCGTCCTCCAGCCAGCGGTAGGGGTCCGCCACGGCGACGCCGTGGAGGGTGTCGAGCGCGTCGACCCGCCGGGTGGCCGGCGGCGTGGGGGCCGGAGGGGCCACCGGCGCGGCGACGACTTCCAGCGTTTCGACGGGCTTGGGCGCGCAGGCCAGGGCGAGAGCAAGCAGCACGGGGTGCCTCCAGGCGGCGGGGTCTATCCGCCCAGGGAGGGGGCGGACGGTGTCGCGGTGCCGCGGGGTCTGCTAGGCTGCGGATGTTGATGCTGTTCTTCGCTGCGCTCGCCCTCGCGGGGCCTCCGGACGTCGACACGCCGCTCAAGGGCAGTGGGAAGACCAAGAAAGACGCCGCGCTCGTGATCAGCGTCGAGGACTACGCGCTCCTGGCCGACGTGAGTTTCGCCACCCGAGGCGGCGACAGCGTACAAGCCTGGCTCACCAACACCCACGGCCTGGAGCGCTTCGTGCGCGTGGTGAACCCCGACCGCAACACCCTGCGCCGCAAGGTCGACGAGGAGAGCCGGCTGGTGCGACGCGGTGGCACCCTGTGGGTGTACTTCTCCGGGCACGGCACGGCCGACGCGGACGGACGGCGGGTCCTGTTGACCCGCGAGGCGGCGACCGACGACCCGGTGGGCGTGGACCTCGCCGATCTCGTGTCCGACGTGGCCGACTCGCGGGCGCGCCAGGGCGTCTTGATCCTGGACGCGAGCTTCGGGGGACAGGGGCGCCTCGGCGAGCCGCTCGGCCTACCCGCCCGCGAGGAACTCACGGTCTTGCCCACGCCGGCCCACAAGAACGTCAGCATCTGGGCCGCGGCCAGCGGCGCCGAACCGGTGGGCGCCTACCCCGACGCCACACACGGCATGTTCACCTACTTCGTGCTCGGGGCCCTTCGTGGCTGGGCCGACGGTGCCATCGGCGGCCGGGCCAACGGCGAGGTGTCGCTGGAGGAGGCCCAGGCCTACGTCTCCAAGACGATCAAGCAGGTCGGCGGCAAGGCCTGGAACCCCACCCGGGAGCCCCGCGAAGAGGTGCTGCGGTGGGTGCTGGCGCGCTCCAGCCAACTGGAGATCGGCCCCGACAAGGACCTGCTCGCGACGCTCGCGCAGTCTGAAAAAGCCCGGCGCGTGCGCGAGGCCACGGACTCGATGATCGCCATGGCGAACGCCGAGTGGCTGGAGATCGCCGTCACGACCGCAGTGGCCACGCCCGAGGGTATCGACCGGCTCAACGGCTTCATCAAGAAGTACGAGTTGGCCACCGTCACGGTCGACGGCGTGGCGCTGGCAATCGTGGTGCCCCAGGTAGCCGACGCCCGGGCGCGCCTGGACCAGTTTGCCCGCGACGAGCTCAAGGCCAAGGGCAAGAAAAAGCGCAAGCGGGGCACGAAGAAGAAGCAGAAGGCCCCGCCAGTGCCCGCCGTGTCGGCCACCGCGATCTGCGACGACCTAATCAAGCTCGAACCCGCCGCGATGTCCGGGACCCTGTCCACCGAGCAGGTGGCGTGCATCGAGTCGAAGATCACGATGTCGTCGCGACAGACTGAGCGCGACAAGCTGAGCCGGGTGCTGCTGGCCAACGCGGAGAGCCGGGGCGACATCGAGGAGTGGATGAGGCTCGCCGACCGCCACCTCGAAGACGTGGACCGCTCCGACCCGGACCTGTGCTTCCGCTACGCGCTCACCCTGTCGCGCGTGGGCACCCTCGAAGACGGCGAGGAGGTGCTGCGGTGGATCGGCTACGCCCTCGAGAACAAGCAAGCCTGGGAAGGGCCCACCTACATCTCGCGGGTGTACAACCTCTTCCGCCTGCAGGCCGAGGTGGCCACCCGGATG
>CAYHRZ010000555.1:0-3752 GCA_964359125.1 uncultured Klebsiella sp.
CCTGCAGAAGATCTACGAGATGGTCATCAACAACGATCCCTGCACGGCCTACCTGCTCGAGAGCAATGCGCTCGTGGACCAGAAGATCGTCATGGCGCACGTCTACGGCCACTGCGATTTCTTCAAGAACAACGCCTGGTTCGCGCCCACCAACCGGAAGATGCTCGACGAGATGGCCAACCACGCCGCGCGCGTGCGCCGCATCATCGACGACGTCGGGGAGACGGAGACGGAGCAGTGGCTCGACACCTGCCTGGCTTGCGACAACCTCATCGACCCGTTCTTGCACCACATTCGGCGCAGCCGCAAGGACGGCGAGGCCCAGCCGGCCAGCGGCGACCACAAGTTGCCCGCCAAGTCCTACATGGACAGCTACATCAACCCCCCGGCTTACCTCGAGCAACGGCGGGCGGAGGCGGCCGAGGCGGCAGCGGCGGCCACCCGCTTCCCGGAGGATCCCTTCCGCGACGTGCTCGGCTTCATCCTCGAGCACGGCCGGATGAGCCGCTGGCAGCGTGGCATCCTCGACATCGTGCGGTCCGAGGCCTACTACTTTGCGCCGCAGGCGCAGACGAAGGTCGCCAACGAGGGATGGGCCAGTTTCTGGCATACAAAGCTGATGACTACGGAGTTGCTCAACGACGACGAGGTCATCGACTACTGCGACCACCACAGCGGCACCGTCGCCATGCGCCCTGGGCAGTTCAACCCGTACAAGGTGGGCATCGAGATCTGGCGCGACATCGAGCGGCGCTGGAATCGCGGGCAGTTCGGCAAGGACTGGCTCGACTGCGACGACTACCGGGCGAAGATGGAGTGGGACACCGGGGCCATGCTCGGCAAGCAGAAAATCTTCGAGGTGCGACGGAGTCACAACGACGTCACCCTGGTCGACGAGTTCTTCACCGAGGACCTTTGCCGGCGGGTGGGGCTGTTCACCTACGAGTACGACCGCAAGAGCGGAGAGTTCCTCATCGAGAGCCGGGAGTTCGACGAGATCAAGAAGAAGCTCCTGTTCATGCTGTCCAACCACGGCACGCCCAGGGTGTTCGTGACCGACGGCAACCACGCCAACCGGGGCGAGTTGGAGATCACGCACGAGCACGAAGGTACCGACGTGCAGTTGGACTGGGCCAGCCACGCCATGGGCTGCCTCGCGCGCATGTGGGGACGGCCGGTCCACCTCGTCACCGCCGTGGAAGGAAAGAAGGCCCTGCTGCACCACGACGGCCAGGAGTTTCGTTACGAGGGGCCGAAGATCACCGGTAAGAAATGACCCTCGCCCAGGACCTCGACACCCGCCTCCGACCCGGCACCGTGGCCGCCGAGAAGGGTGCGAGCAGCGTCGAGGCCACGGTGGAGGACGCCGACCGGCTCGGCGTGACCCTGGGGCGGCTGCGCGTGCGGGCCGCGGGCGGTAGCCTGGACGACGCGGTGACGGCGGTGCCGGCTGCCGCCAGCCGCGCCCTGGGGGAGCGGATCGAGCCCACCGAGGTCGACCCCGGGCTCGGTGGGGCGGTTTTCCGGACCGTACCCGGCGACGTGCGGGACCGCGAGTTCTACGAGGTCCGCAGCAGCGGCGCCGACACCACCATCGAGCGATTCCGCGCCACGGAGGGCGAGCGGGTGAGCGTACCGTTCACGGTCACCCGGAAGGCCCTGGAACGGCTCGTCGACGAGTTGTCCGGGGAGTAGCCGCGAGGGACTCGCTCGCGGCGGTGGCCGGAGCGCCTAGTAGAAGGTCAGCAACCCGTAGATCCCACCCGTGCCACCGTGTCCCGTGGCACCGATGACGACGTCGAGGTTGCCGTTGCCGTCCACGTCGCCGAGGGTCGTGTTGGCGCCCGCGCCGTCGGAGCGGTCGCCGCTGAAGTGGGCGTCGGCGTCGGCCGACGTGTAGGTGCCCGACGCCGGCGACCAGAACAGGTAGGCTCCGCCGCTTCCCCCACTTTCCGACTGGGCGCCGACCAGCACCTCCGCCGCGCCGTCGTTGTCGAGGTCGCCCGCCGAGGGGCCGGACCCGAAATAGGACCCGCGAGACGCGCCGGTGATCACGATGTCGGCCGAGGCCACGTCGGTGCCGCCGCTCACCGGGCCGTACACCACCGACATGATGCCCGTGCCGCCGCTGTAGCTGTACCCTCCCACGACCGCGTCGCTCAGGCCATCGCCGTCGACGTCGCCCTGGGCGAAGGTCCGTGTTTCTCCAAGGTAGCTCGACGCCGACGAAGAGTAGACGTAGCCGTCGGGGGAGGTCAGGTCCACCTCGCCGTCCGGCGGTCCGTAGACCACGTAGACCGTGCCGCCGGAGGGCGCACCGGTGCTGGCGTAGGGCGCCGCGATCAGGATGTCGCCGATGCCGTCACCGTTGTGGTCGCCGCCCGCGCGTACCCAGCGGCCAAGGTAGCTCGACGCGCTGGCGCCGATGATCACCCCGTCGCTGTCCTGGGCCATGCTGTAGCTGCCACTGACCGGACCGTACTTGACATAGCCCGCGCCACTGGCGAAACCGCCGCCCTCGTCGGTGTAGTACGCCCCCACGACCAGGTCGTCGATGCCATCGCCGGTCACGTCGCCGATGTCGCAGCCATGTCCCGCGTACACCGCGCTGTTGATCACGAACTCGGCGTCGTAGTCGTCTTCCAAGGTGGTGTCGCCCGCGGCGGGGCCGAAGATCACCACCATCCCCTGGGTGCCGCCGTAGGGCGCGCCGAAACCGATGTCGGCCAGGCCGTCGCCGTCGACGTCGCCCATGCCGATGGAGCGACCCGGCCCGGAGTACGCGGATCCGTCGGAGGCGTGGGTCGTGGCCTGGTCCTGGGCGTCGAAGTCGCCCTCGGGGAAAGGGCCGAAGATCGCGTACCCCCCTTGCGCGGTGTAGTGGGCGCTGAAGATGTCGTCGATGCCGTCGCCGTCGATGTCGCCGCTCTCGAGCATATAGCCCATCGAGACATGGCCGTTCTCGGCCACGAAGTCGTAGTCCGAGGCGAGGTCGTAGTCGCCGTCGAAGCCGCAGTCGGGATCCTCGCCGTTGCAGTCCTCGTCGATCCCGGACTCGCAGGCCTCGGGTGCACCAGGGTACACCACGGCGTCGTTGTCGTCACAGTCGTCGCCGGAAGGGCAGATGGTGTCGTAGTGGCCGTCCTCGTCCACGTCGAAGCCCTCGTCGACGACGCCGTCGCAGCTGTCGTCGACCTCGTTGCAGCGTTCGGCGGCGCCCGGGTAGGCCTGGTCGTCGCCGGGGCGGCAGTCGGTGCCGTCGAGGACCCATCCCGCCTGGGGCAGGCAGGTCACCTCGGAGATGTACGGGTGGCCGTAGCCGTCGGCATCCTCGTCCTGGAACCACTCGGCCTCGTAGCCGAGGTCCGCCACGCCGTCGCAGTCGTCGTCTGCCGCGTTGCAGGCCTCTGGAGCGCCGGTGTACACGCTCGGGTCGGCGTCGTCGCAGTCGCCCCCGGTGTTCACCCAGCCGAGCTCCGGTTCGCAGGTTTGCACGCCGGTAGCGTCGGCACCGAAACCGTCGCCGTCGGCGTCGGCGTACCAGATGTCGTCCGCGCTGTCGGTGCTACCGTCGCAGTCGTCGTCGATGCCGTTGCACACCTCCGCCACGCCCGGGTGGATGGCGGCGTCGCCGTCGTCGCAGTCGCCGGGTACCGCCGCGTAGCCGTCGACCTGACCGCAGTTGCTGACTGGGTTGCCGTCGCCTCCATAGCCGTCGCGGTCCGCGTCCACCCAGGCGTCTGCGAACAGCC
>CAYHRZ010000556.1:0-3736 GCA_964359125.1 uncultured Klebsiella sp.
TGCTGGGACTGGGCGTGCACCAGGGCCCGGGCCGCAGCCGCCCCCTCGCGGGCGCCCGCGAGGGCGAGGCCGGTCATTCGCGCGTAGCCGTCGGCGAGGTCGTCGGCCCCTTCCCGGGGCGCGCTCACCACCAGCACGGCCAGCGGTTCCGCGAGCCCCATCACCGGCACGGCCAGCAAGCGCCCCGCCCGCGCCCGCCCCCCGCGGCGGACGGCCTCGGCCGCTGCGGCGCGGCTGCTTTCCCCCGACGCGCCCAACCCCGACTCCGCGAGCCACGGAGCGCGCCCCCCGGGGCCGAGGAGCGCGGCCCCGCTCCCGAGCCGCGCCGCCGACTCGGCCACCACTGCGCGACAGATGCTTTCCTCGTCGCGACAGGCTGCGAGTTCGCGTGCCAGGGCGAGCAACGACGCCGTCCGGGCCTCGCGAGCCAGGGCCTCGGCCTGGTGACGGCGTAGCCGCGACACGAGGACGCTGGCGGCCGCGCCCACGCCGAACAGCATCACGAAGGTGAGTACGTTCCGGCTGTCGCTGACGCTGAACGTGTGGAACGGGTGGACGAAGAAGAAGTTGTAGGCCGTGACCGAGAGCGAGGCGGCCGCTAGCGACGCTGCCGTGCCGAGGACGTAGGCCGCCACCAGCACCGCCAGGAGCAAGGCCATCACGCGGTCCGCGTCGGAGAAGATCGCGCCGCCCACCCGAAGACCCTGCGTCACGGCCGCCACCAGTGCGCCGGCCAGGACGCACTGCCCGGTGGCACTGCGCGGGCGCAGCGAGTCGAGGTCGATCACGCCCGGTCCCTATCCACGGCGCGGTCCGTTCCCCCGGGGTGCCCCGCGGGCCTTGATCATTCCTTGATGCGCGCGGCGCCTACCTTGATCGGGCCCTGAGGCCCCGTCCGGTAGCAGGCACCGGAGCGCAGGGAGTTCCGTGTCTCGTTCGTCGGGCCGTATCGGCTGGATTCTGGTTTGGGCGGTGGTCTTCTGCGACATCGGCACGTCGATCTACTACGTCCCTGGCCTGTTGTATGGCAGCACGGGTGAGCACGCGGGCCTGTTTGTACTGCTCACGACGGTTGCTTTCGTTCTACTGGCGATGAAGGTGGTGGAAGTCACCCGGCGCTTCTCGGGCGGCGGCGGCGTGGTCAGCGTGGCCGACGAAGCGTTTGGCCCCTGGTGGGGCTGCCTCGGCGGCCAGATGATCATGGTGGACTACTACCTCACCGCCGCGATCAGCGCGGCCGCCGGCGCTTACTACATCGACAGCGTCGTGGACCTGGGCGACCACGTTCTCACCACCACCGTGCTGGGCCTCGGCGCCCTGTGCGCCTTGAACATCGTGGGCATCCGCGAGAGCGCTCGGGTGAGTCTCGTCCTCGCCGTGTCGGCGCTGGTCGTGGACGTGGCGGTCGTGGTCGCCACCGTGGTGACGGTGCCTGCGGAGGTGCTCGCCCAGATCCCGGCATCGCTGTCACGCATCGGCGAGCTCGGGGCGGCCCAGGTACTGGTGGGCTACGCGGGGGCCTGGCTGGCGTTCTCGGGCCTGGAGTCGCTGTCGCAACTCGCGCCGGCCATGCGCGACCTGGGCAAGACCCCCGCGCGGGGCATGACGGCGGTGGTGTTCACCGTCCTCCTCACCTCTCCCGCGCTGACATTCCTGTCGACCTTCGTGCTCTCGGCGCACGTGAAACAACACGAGCCGGAACGGTACATCTCGGAGCTCGCCGTCGTCGCCGGGGGACCGTCGCTGGGGTCGATGCTCCAGGTGGCGGTGGTGGTGAGCGCCTCGGCGCTCCTGATGTTCGCGGCCAACACCGCGATCATCGGCAACTACCACGTGCAGCTGGCCTTGAGCCGCCGCAGCTTCCTTCCCGCCGCGCTCGGCGCCCTGTCGCGCCGGTTCTCGACGCCGTACCGCGCGATCGTGCTGTCCACGGCGGTGCCCGTGGCCGTGCTCCTCGCGGTGGGGAACAACATGACGCTGCTCGGGCAGCTCTACGCCTTCGGGTTGCTCGGCGCATTCCTCCTCACCAGCGCTGGCATCGACGCCCTGCGGTGGCGGGACGGCGAGCGCGGCAGCCGCCTGGTGGTGGGGGTGCTGACCACGGTCGCAGTGGCGGTGGCCTTCGCGGTGAACCTCTGGTCCAAGCCCTTGGCCACGGGTTTCGGTGGCGGCATCACCGTGCTGGGCATGTTGGTCGCGCACGGTACGCAGCAGGGTTGGTTGACGCGGCTGGTGGATCGCGTGCCGCGCTGGTCCCGCCCCGCCGCCGTGGAGATGACCGACGTGCCCTTCCTCAGCGTCGACGACGCGGTGTCGGCGCCCCGCGAGGGGCGGGTGCTGGTGGCGAGCCGGGGCGCGAATCGCAAGCTTTTCCGGGAGGCCGCGGAGCGGGCCAAGGTCCGGGGGGAAGGTGCCGTGTACCTGCTCTACATCGACGAGGTGCCGGGTCTGTTCTACCCGCAGCTCGCGTCGCCGACGCCGGAGGGTGCGGCGGTCCTCGAGGCCGGCGTGGCCATTCTCGCTCAGCACGGGATCCGGGGCATCCCCACCTGGCGACTGTCGCACGACGCGGCGAAGAGCGTCGCCGACGCGGCCCGCGCCCTCGGCTGCGACACGGTCGTGGTGGGCGCGACGCTGCGTACCTTCCTCTGGCAGGCGCTGCGCGGGAAGTTCATCGCGGACCTGCTTCGATTTCTGCCCGGCGACGTCCGGGTGGTCGTGGTGGGCTGATCGTCCTGGTCATGCACCTCGGGGACGGCCCCGTCCCCGACTCTGGCGCCCCAAGTTGATACGACGTGGCGATGGCCACCCTGTCCCACTACGTCGTCGTCAGTCACCTCCGGGCCGAGCCCAACCAGCACATCCTGCACTTCAAGGGTGGTCGACTGGTCGCATCGGGGGCGGGTGTGGCCTACTGGTTTAGCCCCTTGTCCGCGAGCATCGCGCAAGTCCCGGTGGAAGACAACGAGACCACGTTCATGCTCCACGAGCGCTCAGCCGACTTCCAGGACGTCGCGATCCAGGTCTGCGTCCGGTACCGCTGCGTGGATCCCCAGAAGCTCGCCAGCCGCGTGAACTTCGGCGTGGGCCTGCGCTCCGGCGCCTGGCTGGAACAGCCCCTGGAACGGCTGGCCACCTTCTGGTCGCAACGGGCGCAGGGCCCGGCGCGGGCCTGGGTGATGGCCGCCAAGGTAGAGGCGGCGCTGGCGGCGGGCGGGGAGGCGGTGCGGTCGGCGATCGTGCGCGCGCTGGAGGCCGACGCGGAGCTGCCCGCGATGGGACTCGCCGTGGTCGACGTCCAGGTGGTGTCGGTGGCGGCCAGCGCGGAGGTGGAGAAGGCGCTGCAAACCCCCACCCGCGAGGGCATCCAGCAGAAGGCCGACGAGGCGGTGTTTTCACGGCGGGCGCTGGCGGTGGAGAAGGAGCGCGCCATCAAGGAGAACGAGATCAACACCCAGGTGGAGTTGGCCAAGCGCGAGGAGTTGCTCATCGCGCAGAACGCCGCGAACGAGCTGGCGCGGGTGCGCGCGGCGGCCGAGGCCGAGCGCTTGAAGGTGGAGGCCCAGCTCGAGCGGGACCGGGTGAGCAACGAGGGCTACGCCCGCGACGTCCTGGCGCGTGCCAGGGGCGATGCCGCCTCGCAACGGGAACTGCACGCGGCGGCGCTCGACGCCGAGGAGCGGCGCCTCCGCGCCTACGAGAAGTTGCCCCCGTCGCTGGTGCTGGGGCTGGCGGC
>CAYHRZ010000557.1:0-2594 GCA_964359125.1 uncultured Klebsiella sp.
CGTCGCACCACTCGGTGGCGGTGGGGAACACGCTGGCGTCGCCGTCGTCGCAGTCCTCGTCGTTGGCCACGTGCCCCGCGAGTTCGCAGGCCTCGGTGGCCTCGCCGCTGCCGAAGCCGTCGCCGTCGAGGTCGGCGTAGAGCGTGAGCACGGTGCAGGGGGTGCCGGTGTCGACCAGGGCCGTGTCGTCGTTCTTCGGCGGGGAGCCGGAGTCTTCCGCGGGAGGGCAGGCGAGGAGGAGGAGGGTGAAGAGGGGCATTGCGCGGGCGTATCGCGGTGCGATCGATCAGCCGCCCCCCTACGCCCCCAGCGCCCGGTCGATGAACTGCACCAGTCCCGCCCCGCGCAGCACCGGGTGGTGCACCCCGCGCGGCGCCAGCACCCGCGCCGCCTCGGCGTCGTCGAACTGCGCGTCGTGGGCGAGGTAGTCGAGGTAGCGCCCCAGCATCCCGTGTACCCGCGCTTCGAGTCGGGTGGGCATGCGGATCACCCCCCGGCGCGGTGTCACCACCCGCAGGCCCGGCATGCCCAGCCGCTCCGCCAGCATCGAGAACCACTCGTCCTGGGTGGGCGCGTCCGACACCAGGTGGAACGTGCCCCCCCGGGCCTCCGGCGCCTCGGCCAGCCCCACGATACCGTCGGCCACGTACTCCACCGGGACGATGTTGAAGCGCGCGTGGCGCAGGCCCGGCATCCGGAGTTGGGCCGTGGGGTGTTTGCTGTGCCAGGCCAGTTGGCTCACCAGGCGCACGAAGCCGAAAACGGCAGAGGAGGGCCCGGCGCCGGTGGTGTCGGGGGCCTCGCCCACGACGATCGACGGGCGGGCCACCCGCAGGTCGGGCAGGTTCAACGCCCGCAGCGCCAACTCGGCCTCGAGCTTGGCCTCCTCGTAGGGGTTGTGGAAGGCCTGGTCCAGGTCCCCCTCGTGCTCGTAGACGACGCCGGTGCGCGCGCCGCAGACGAAGGCCGTGGAAACGTGGACGAACACCGGCGCCGCCGCCTTGCGCGCGAGGTCCCGCGCGCCGTCGACGTGCGCGCGGCGGTAGACGTCGGCGTCGCGAGGGAAGAACGTGGTGTCGCCGGCGCAGTGGATCACCACCTCCCACCGGCCCTGGGCCACCGCGTGCAGCGGTCCGCCCACCTCGCCCTCGACCACCTCGGCCTGCACGCCTGCGGCCAGGAGCCGCGAGGCGGGCGCCTGCCCGTCGCGCGGGCGCACGAGGCAGGCGAGGTCGTGGCCGCGGGCCAGCAGGCGCCGGGCAACCTCCCGCCCGACGAAGCCCGTGGCGCCGGTGAGGAGGATGCGTGCCACGGGGCTAGGCTATCAGCAGCAGGCGTCGCCCGGGGCGCAGCACGCCGCCGCCTCGGTGGTGACGTCGTAGTCGAGCCCCTTGGTTTCGCGCGGGTGCCGCGGCAGGGTGCGCGCGCAGTCGAAGCCCTTCATCTCCGCCGCGGGGATCGCGACCAGGGGCTCGACCGGGATCATGTGCTCGCGGTACGGACCGCCGGTCATGATGTTGAAGGTCTTGGCGCACACCGCCGCCCGCTCGCCGCGCCGGAAAACGTGCCCGTCGTCGTCTTGCACCTGGCGCCAGGGTCCCCGGTAGATCACCGCGTGGTTGCCCTCGAAACACGGCCCTTCCTTGCCCTTGTAGGCGGTGACGGTGGCCGAGCGGAACTCGATGCCGTTGACCACCTGCCAGGGCGTGGCGTCCCACTTGTCCCAGCAGATGCCGTAGAAGCCGGCCTCCTCGAGCAACTTCACCAGCTCCAACTCTTGGAAGGCGCCCGAGATGCACCCCGACCACAACTCGGGGTCGTTGCGCAGCTCCGGCGGCGCCACCTCGTCGGAGATGATGTCGGAGATGGCGATGCGCCCGCCCACTTTCAGCACGCGGAAGATCTCGCGGATGAGCTGGGGTTTCGCCGCGTCGTCCACGAGGTTGAGCACGCAGTTCGACACCACCACGTCGACCGAGTTGTCGGCGATCATCGGCTCGCTACGCCGGACGTTCTTCTCCCAGGCCTGGAGCTTGGCCAGGTCGTCGGCGGTACGCACGGGGTGCTCGGCCAGGTAGGCGTCGACGGCGTCGGCCCCGAGCTGCAGGTCCTGGATGCGCCCGCGGCGGAACTCCACGTTGGCGTAGCCCACCTTCTCGGCCACCAGCGGCGCGCTGCGACGGGCGAGGTCCAGCATGTCGGGGTTCATGTCGACCCCGATCACCTTGCCCGCGGGCCCGACGATCTGCTGGGCGATGAAGCAGATCTTGCCGCCGCCCGAGCCGAGGTCCAGCACCGTCTCGCCCTCGCGCACGTAGCGGGACGGGTCCCCGCAGCCGTAGTCGCGGTCCAGCACTTCCTGGGGGAGGATCTTGAGGTACCGAGGGTCGTAGTCGACCGGGCAGCACAGCGCGTCGACCCGCTGGGCGGCGCCCTCGCTGTACCGGGCGCGGACGGCGCCCTCGACGTCGAGCGGGGCGGGGGTGTCGTTGTCGTGGTTCACGGCGTACCTCGGGTGGCGCGCCCGTAACCGCGCGCGGGCCCGGCGGGGGGGGCCCCGGCGCGGGGCGCCCGCGGCGCGGGGGGCCCCCCCC
>CAYHRZ010000557.1:2604-3728 GCA_964359125.1 uncultured Klebsiella sp.
TCGGATTCACCGTGGCCAGCTCCTTCCTGCCCTGGTTGGGGGTGGTTCCGGGCTACCGGGGGGGGGCGGGCGTATACGGGCGCGCGGCGAGGGCGGCGAGGGCCAGGGCGAGGCTCGCACGCGGCGCGTGAGCCGCCCCACAGTCGCCGCAGGTCGCGTCGGGCGTGCCGGTGTCGCGACCAGTGTGGTTGTCCCCACCCTCGCCGGTGTCGACCGGGTGGCCGGTGTCGACGGGGAGAGGGTCGAGCAGGGCGCCCTCCCCGGCGGCCTCCAACGCGTCGAGCCAGGTGCCGCCGTCGAGGCCGGCGATCTCCACGTCGTGCCAGCCCTCGTCGACGGTCGTGCTCCAGAGCGTGCCCACCACGTCGTCCGCCGCCGCGCCCAGCGGTTCCGGGGCGCCCCCGTCGACGCTGACGGTGGCGGTGCCGCTCCCCAGGCCGAGGACACGGAGGCGGCCGCCGCGCACCCGGGCGCTGAGCACGCAGCCCCCGGTGAGCTGCCGCAACGTGTCGAGGGCACCGCGCGCGTCCCCGACCGACCCCACGCAGCCAGTGGTCGTCCAGAACTCGCTGCTGTCGTCGAGCCGCTGCACCGGGCTGAAACGCTCGGCGGTGGCCGGCGGCGCCCACGTGGACCGGACCCGGTACACGCCGTCGAGCGTGCCGACCAGGACCTCCCCGTGGGCGGCAAAGGCGGGCAGGGGCGCCAGCGTCCACTGCGGCGCGTTCACCTGGGCCCCCACGTCGGTCCAGGCGTCGCCACCGTCGCTGCTGGCGAGCAGGCGCCCGGTGGCGGTGGCGACCAGGATCGTGTTGTCGTCGGCCACGGCCATCGCCAACATGCGGTCCAGGTTGCGACGCAGGACGCGCCGCGAGGTGACAAAGCCATCGTGACTGCGCCACACGCTGTCGCCCGAGGCCACCAGCACCGCGTTGGGGCCCTCGCGCGGCCAGGCCACCATCGCCAGCGGCGGCGACGACTCGTCCTGGTGTACCCGCGCCCAGTCCCCCGCCACCGAGGGCGAGCAGTACACCTCCGCGGGCCGCTGGAAGCCCACGCACACGTGCTCGTCGGTGACCGCCACCCCCCGTAACGCGCCCTCTTGTCCCAGCGCCGCCACTCCG
>CAYHRZ010000558.1:0-3720 GCA_964359125.1 uncultured Klebsiella sp.
GAGATCGCCAAGGTAGAACGGGGGGAGTGGTCGCGCGCCGACAACCCGCTGAAGCACGCGCCGCACACCGCGGCCGCCGTGACCGCCGAGGAGTGGACACGACCCTACTCGCGGGAGGTCGCCGCCTTCCCGTCGCGACACCAGCGCGCGTTCAAGTTCTGGCCACCCATCGCCCGGGTCAACGACGTTTACGGCGACAAGAACGTGATGTGCAGCTGCCCACCGGTGGAGAGCTACGGCGACTAGGGGTCCAGGAGCGCCGCAGCCGAGGCCGGCATGGCCTGCTGCGCCCGCGCCCACGCGACCCAGCGCCCCTCGATGTCCGGCCCGGCCACGGCGTCGTAGGTCGGCGCGGCCTCGCCCGCGAGCGTGCGGAGCCGACTGTCGGCCTCGACCCGGATGAAGGGCTCGTCGGCCGTGCACAACTCAGCGAGTTGTACCAGCGCGCCGAGGTTGCCCGCGCGCACTCCGCCCACGGCCGCCTGGAGCCGCGTGTAGGGGTCAGCGCCGCCCGGCGCGGGCACCACGACCGTCGCCTCCTCGGCGTGCTCGTGATCGTGCTCGTGGTCAGCGTCGGCTCCCGCCGAGAGGCGGGAACTGGCGAAGAGCAGGCCTCCCACCAGCGCGACTCCGCCAAGCACACCCAGCGGACCTCGTCCCCCGGCGGCGTGGGCGCGCGCCGCGTACACCGCCAGCGCCGCCACCAGCACCACGCCGAAGAGGCTGACGATCACCGGCCCCACCGGGTGCTCGTAGGAGACCCCCACCCCGGCGACCGACACGCCCAGCCCCAGGGCCCAGGCCGCGAGCAAGCGCGCCCGCACCCCCGTCCAGAACAAACGAGCCACCACGGCCGGGATCACCAGGTAGCTGAACACCAGGAGCACGCCGGAGACGGCGACAATCGCAGTCAGGGCTAGGCCGAAGGAGAGGTAGAAGAACAGGTCCCAAGCGGCCACGTTGGCGCCGGCTGCCCGCGCCCCGGCGGGGTCGAAGGTGATGGGGAGGGTGGGTCGCGACAGAAAGGCGTGTGCCACGCCCACGACGCCGCAGACCACCGCCAGAACGAGCAACTCGCCGGGCTGGATCCACACCAAGTTCCCCACCAGAAGGTGCTCGATCTTCTCGCCCCCGTGAGGGTCGTCGGCGAAGTGCACCAGGAGGATGCCCAGGGCTGCGCTGACCGCGTAGGCGATGCCGATGATCGCCTCCTGGGGCACTCGCTCCTCGAACAGCCGCGCCGCGGAGAACGCGATGGCCCCCACGAAGGTGAAGGCCAGGGAGATGGCGAAGGCCGTGTGGCCGTCGGGCTCGTGGCCGAGGAAGACGGCCCAGGTCGTCCCGAGGGCAGCCACCTGGGCCAGGGCCAGGTCCACGAAGATCACCCCCCTCTCGAGCACGTGCAGCCCGAACCAGCCGAGCGTGAAGACAACCACGGTGCAGGCGAGAATGGGTAGGATCATCCAGTCCATCTTGACTCCCTAGAGAAAGGCCTTCACGAGGGCGTCGATGAACGAGAGGTAGTCGGTGGCCGCCGGGGTGCCGCCCACGTCGCCGGGCGTCACCACCACCCGGCCCCCCACGGACTGCGCGAGCAGCGTGGGCACCCGAGCGTCGTAGTAGCTCGTGACCTCTACGAGGGTGGCCCCCTCCCGTTTCATCGTCGCCACCAGTTCGTCGCGGTGCGCCGCCGTGGGCGGGATGCCGGGGCGGTCCTCGACGTAGCCCACCACCCGGAGCCCGAAGCGGTTGACGAAGTACGCCCACGCCGCGTGGTACACGACCACCGGCTTGCCGCGCAGCGACGCGCCCGAAGCCTTCCAACCGCCCAGTCTCGACGCCAGCCCCTTGCTGGCCAGGAAACTCTCCAGTTTCCCGGCTAGGTCCAACTTGGCGAGGGTGTCGCCGCCCATGTAGCCCACGAGATCTGTGCCGTAGAGGCGCTCGTGAACCAGCTTCCGGAAGGCCTTGGCGTTGGCCGCGTAGGTGGCGGCGTTGGCCGGGTCCACGCGCGACAGGCCCGCCGCGACGTTGTCGGCCACGACGATCCCGTTGAGGGGGTCCTTCCACGCGTGGGGGTTGCCCTCCGGGTGCAGGTCCCCCTTCGCCCGGCTCAGGTCGGTGGGCACCTCCAACCGGGTCACCCCCGCCGTGGCGAGCACGTAGCCGGGTTGCCCGGGTCGAACGCGAGGATTCCCGGCGCTGTCGAGCAGGCGCTCGGACCAAAGTTCCAAGTTGAGCCCGTTCTCGACGTACAGGTCGGCCGCGGCGACCCTGGCGATCAACGCCGGGGTGGGCGAGAGCACGTGGGGGTCGTCCGTGCCCCGCGCCAGCGTCGTGACCGTGGCGGCAGGCGCAACGCGGCGCGCGATGTCGCCGAGGTGCGGGAGGGTACACACCACCGACAAGGCGAGCGCCTTGCCCACGAACGCTAGGAAGAAGGTCATCATCGGTTGATCCACCAGGGTTCGACGGGGTGACTGCCCCACACGAACGTGAGTTGGGCGAGCGCCGCGGCCGACGACGAGGCGGGCGCGTAGCCCCCGCCCACGCGGAGGCGCATGAACTCGCTGGTGTAGTAGGAGACGAAGAGGTTGTGCACGATTTCCGGGCCCAGGTCCTCCCGGAAACCGAGGTACACCGAGCGGGAGGGCTGGACCTGGAGGGCGGCGTAGCCGGCGAGGTCCCCGTCGACGCCGCGGATGGCCTCGCCGATCACCACCACGCTGTTGCGCGAGGTGGGGCGCCAGCGCAGCGTGATGTCGCCGCCAGCGACCACCGCGCCTGCCTCGTCGGCTGCGTCGACCACGGCGCTGCCACCCAGCGCCACATCGACGGCGGGCGCCCCGACGAACAACTCGGCACGCCCCAGGGTGGCGACGTTGGCCCGCGCGTTGTCGACGTCGAAGATCTCGCCCGAGAAGGCGCCGCCGGTGACGGTCAGCGCGGCCGGTCCCAGCGGGAGGATCCAGCCGAGCGACACGCCCGCCTCGGTGAAGCCCTCCTCGCCGAGGAGCGCCAGCGCCGGGGGCACGTCGGTCCAGGGCAGGTCGTGGGGGTGAGTGCGGTTGGCCAGCCCGAACGGTGCCTTGAACTTGCCCGCGCGCATCGACAGGCGGGCGGGGAGGGCCACGAGGTCCACGTAGGCCTCCTCCGGCTCGGCCCCGAAGCCCTCCCCCGGGCCCCCGCCCAGGGGCGGTGCTTCCTGCTCGAAGGCCACCACCGCCGACGCCTTGGCGAAGGGGTCCACGTCGGCCCGCAGTTCGAGTTCCAAGCTCCGGAGGTAGATCGTGGAGCCGGGCGCGATGCCCGCCTCGGAAGCGCCCAGTTGGCCGACGAGGTCGCCGAAGGCGGTGAGCCCTGGGTTCAGGGCGTTCACCGCCGCTCGCGCCGGGGCCTGGGGCGGCGGGGGCGGGGTCGCGGCCGCGGTGTCGGCCTCGCGCAGCAGCGCCTCGAGGACGGGATCCGGGGGCGGCGGGTCGACCTCCCCCGCATGGGACGGGGAAACCCAGAGAAGCATGAACATGGCGGTACCGAGGACGGGTGTGGGGACGACGTCGCGCGTGGACCGGTCAGCCTGCCCCAGGGGGGGCTCACGACCGGCTCTCACACACGACGCGACTCTGCCCGCCCCGCCGCGTGGGCCCGGCGGCGGCGCACACCCCGGGCGGCGAGGTGATGGGCGCGCGGGCGAGGGCGGCGAGCGGCGGGTGTGCCGCG
>CAYHRZ010000559.1:0-3718 GCA_964359125.1 uncultured Klebsiella sp.
CGACGGGGAGAAGTGCGGGCCATCAGAAAGAGCAGCATGGTATGAGCGCCGGCCAAGGCGGATTTGCTGAGCAGGACTCGGCTCGGTTTGTCTTCGCTGTGGGTGTAGGGGATGTTGAGCCCCATGCCGCCGGTGCCGGTGGTGCCCACCTTGACATACACGCTGGTGGCGTACTCGGTGGTGGCCTGGTGCAGGAAGCGTACGTGGCGGATGAGTTGCGGCACACTCTGCGAGAGCAGGAAGCCCTCGAGATCCGCCACGCCCTTGGCGTCGTAGCCCTTCTCGCCGATCCACTCGCGGACCTTGGCCGCGCCGTCGAACACGTCCTGGTAGGAGAAGCCCGTGGCGGTGTTGACACAGTCGACGATCACCTCGGGACGGTGCCGCCGCACCATGTGGACGAGTTGGTTCTCGCGGTAGGCCCGGTCGTAGTCGTCGTAGAGCGCCTCGAGGAGCCGGCGACGGAGCGCCGCGTCGGCGAGCACCTGTCCCCGGGGGAGCCGGGAGAGGTCGTGGGGCACGAACAGGTTGCCCCAGGCGGGCACGAAGGCCACCGCGTCGCCGTACTCCTTCTCCAGGCGCTTGCAGGCGGCGACCGCCTCCACCTCGAGCAGCGAGGCCACGACGATCCGCCGCGGCTTGAGATTCGCCACGATTTGCCTACAGACTTGTAGGCCGACGAGCCCGGCACCGCCGAGGATGAGGAAGTCGTGGTACACGCGCTGCTCCGGGTGGGCGCGCCTCCTATCGGCACCGGCGCCTAGCGGCGCGGGTTCGCCTCCACCCACGACACGAAGCGACGCAAGATCGTCTGCGCCTCGGGCGTGTCGGGGGCCGCGCTCATGGCGCGGTCGACCTCCGCCGCGTCGTCGGGGTTGGCGTACAGCGCCCGGTAGTAGTTCCAGCGCTCCATCGTGGTGGCCTTGCGCAACTCGGGGTGGAACTGGGCCGCCCAGAAAGGCGCGCCGTCGACCTTGAAGGCCTGGTTCGCGATCTTGCTGCCCGTGGCCAGCAGGGTGACGCCCGCCGGCAGGCGATCCACGTGGTCGTGGTGCCCGAGCTGGACCGCGAAGCGCCGCGGGAGGTGGGCGAACAGGGGATCCGCCGCCCCCGCGTCGGTGAGATCCACCTCGAAGGCGCCAAGTTCCGTGCGGGCGTCGTCGTTGTTGACCTCCCCGCCCAGCGCCAGCGCCAGGCCCTGGAAGCCGAAACAACTGGCCCAGGCCGGGATCTTTCGATCCACCGTGGCCACCAGCGCGTCGAGCATGCCGTGGACCCAGGGCACGTCGTCGAGCACCGAGTAGGCCCCCGACCCGCCGAAGAACAACATCCCGGCCTCGTCCAGGAGCCGGTTGTCGAGCTCACCGGCCGAGGCGTAGGCGATCTCCAGGTCCGGCAGCCCCGCGCTCTCGGCGAAACATCGCAGTTCCTGTCGCGACATAGGGTCGCTAGGATCGCGGAGCGAGACGAGGACCTTTCGCATCGCCTCGCCGCTAACCCGGGCCCCCCGCGTCCCGCCGCCGAGGGCCCGCGCGCCCGGCCGAGAAAAAAAGTGACCGGGCTGTAAGCACCGCCGGGTGGCCCCGTTGTCTGGCCGAACGCGGAGCCTTCCCATGATTCTCTCTCTCATCCTCTTGTCGTGCGCCAACAAGGCCTTCTCCGAGCTGGAGGAGGGCAACGTCGAGCCGGAAATCGACGCCAAGACCGGCGTCATGGTGCCGGAGTCGTCCACCTACGCCTCCGAGGAAGCGCCGCGGCGCCTGGTCATGCCGGAAGGACAGGCGATCACCCGCGAGTGTTTCGGGAGCAGCCGGGGTCGTTCCTCGGCGCGCGCCAGCACCCCGGTGGGCGGATCTGCGTCGAACGGCAGCGGCTCCAGCGGCTACGGGACGGGCAGCAGCAGCGCACGGGCAACGGCCCAGAGCGCCCCCGCGGCCGCGCCGATGGTCGCCGCCGCGCCGCCGCCCGCCGCCGCCCAGGCCGCGCCGGTGGCCACCGCGACGCCGACGGTGGCCTCCAAGTCGTCCACCGTGGCCAAGGCGCCCCGGACGTCAACCGTCGCCGACCTGCCGGCGATGGCGATGGCGGAGAGCAGCCCCGCCGACGCCGGCGCCGCCGTGGGCGGTGGGGGCCTCGGGTGGGCCAGCGGCGAGGGCACGGTCGACAGGACCAGCACCGGTGGTGTGGGTGGCCAGGTCGGTGCCAAGGGCAAGTCCGACAGCCTCGCCCGCGCCGAGAAGAAGGCGCAGCCGGCGAAGGAGGAGGCCGACGAGAGCGTGCGCCAGCCCATGGAGCCACGCGCCGACGCCGCCCTCGGCGACAAGGACGCGCTCGCCGCCCTCGGCTACACCGGCGACGACACGGAGCGCGAGATGGCGGGACCCCGCCGCGCCGGCGACACGCGGGAGCAAGCCGAGCGGCTGGCCCGGAATTCGAACCTCGACTTCGGCGCCAAGACCTACCTCAGCAACGACGACTCGATGTCGCTGGCCTCGGCGCAGCGCCTGTTGTGGGCGGTGCAGAACAAGGGACCGGTGAAGACCAGCGAAGTGCGGCCCCACGAGTTCCTGAACTACTTCAGCTTCGACACGGCCGACGTGCCCCGGGGCGACACCTTCAGCGTCCTGGCGTCCGCCGAGGACAACGGGAACGGCGAGATGACCATGGCCTTCGCCGTGAAGGGGGCCACGCCGCCCCGCCAGCCGCTGGACCTCACGCTCGTGCTGGATCGCTCGGGCTCGATGAGCGCCGAGGGCCGCATGGAGTACCTCAAGCGCGGCCTCACGAAGATGACCGGTCAACTCGAGCGGGGCGACCGGGTGGACCTCGTGCTCTTCGATGACAAGGTGTGCACCCCGCTGGAGAACTTCGTGGTGGGTCGCGACGACCCCTCGCTGCTCACCGACGTGATCGCCCAGTTGCAACCCCGTGGGTCCACCGACATGGATGCCGGGCTGCGCGCCGGGTACAAGATCGCGAACGCTCGCGACGACAGCGACGACCGCAACCGCCGCATGCTGCTGATCTCCGACGCCCTGCTCAACACCGGCGAGGTCGACGCCGACGTGGTGAGCGAGGTGGGTCGCGCCTACGAGGAGAGCAACATCCGCCTCAGCGCCATCGGCGTGGGCCGCGACTTCAACGACAAGGTGCTCGACATGCTCACCGAGAAGGGCAAGGGCGCCTACGTGTACCTCGGCTCCGAGGCCGTGGTGGACCGCGTGTTCGGGGCCGGGTTCGGCTCGCTCACCCAGACCATCGCCCACGACGTGCACTTCGCGCTCGACCTCCCCGACTCCCTCGCCATCGAGCGCTTCTACGGGGAGGAGTCGTCGACCCAGAAGGCCGACGTGCAGGCCATCCACTACTACGCCGGCACCACGCAGCTCTTCCTCCAGGACCTCGCCATGCGCGACGGGCGCCCGGTCAAGAACGACCAGGTCACGCTCACGGTCGAGTGGACCGACCCTGCGTCGGGCGACAAGCGCGAGCAGGTGTTCACCTCCACCGTCGGCAAGTTGCTCGGCGCCGAGGATCGCAACCTCCACAAGGGACAGGCGCTGATGGCCTGGACGGACCTCATCCTGGCGCGGTCCATGGGCGGCAACCCCTGCGGGAGCGCCTACGACACCTGGGCCGGGCGTGTCCAGGGACTCGGTCCCGACGCGGAGATCGCGTGGCTCGACGGTCTCACCGCGCCGCTGTGCGGGCAGACCCC
>CAYHRZ010000560.1:0-3690 GCA_964359125.1 uncultured Klebsiella sp.
GTCACTCGCAGATGATCCGACCGATGCTGGCGGAGACGATGCGGTACGGCCCGTGGACGCGAGCCGGGGAGTACCAGTGGGACCACCCGTTCCAACTGGGCAGTCGGCGGATCGGCCCCGACCTGCAGCGCGTGGGCGGAAAGTACCCCGACGCCTGGCACTACCAGCACATGGAAAACCCCCGCGCCACCAGCCCCGGCAGCGTGATGCCGGTGTACCCGTGGCTGATCGACGACGCGTACGACGTCGCCGACGTGACCGCCAGCGTGGTTACGCTCACGACGCTTGGCGTGCCCTACCCGCCGGCCGCGGAGAGCTGGGTCGGGGCCAACGTGGCCGAGCAGGCGGCAAGCATCGTGGGGAGGTTGGCCGAGACCAAGATCGACGTCGACGCCGACCGCGAGATCGTCGCGCTCATCGCCTACCTGCAGTCCCTGGGCGTCGACGGGAAGAAGGCGATCGGCGCCCGGGGAGGTGTCCAGTGACGGTGATCCGGGAGGCCGCAGCCAGCGCCACGGACCTCGGCTGGCTGATGGGCGTCGTGACTGTGCTGTTCGTCTCCGTGTTCGTCGGCTGGGCGGCCTGGGCCTACTGGCCAGGACGCCGCGCCGAACTCGATGCCGCCGCCCGACTCCCCCTGGAGGACACATGAGCAAGCCCACCGACCAGGTCCTCGGCCACGCCGCCGACAACGATGGCATCGAGGAGTACGACAACCCGCTTCCCACATGGTGGCTGGGCCTGTTCTACTTCACGATCGTGTGGGGCGTCATCTACGCCGCCGAGTACCACTTCGTGGCCAACCGCTCGCAGGCGGCGGCCTACGACCTCGAGGCCGCCGCCGCCCGCGCGTCGATGCCCGCCGCGAGCACGGCCAGCGCTCCCGGGGTTCCCACGCCTGCACTCGCGGTCGCTGGAAAGGCGATCTACGAGACCAACTGCGTGGCCTGCCACGGCCCCGAACTCAAGGGGGGCGTGGGCCCCGACCTGACGGACGCCACCTGGATCCACGGCGGGACCTACGCCGACGTCGTCCGGGTGGTCACCGAGGGTGTGCCCGAGAAGGGCATGATCACCTGGGGGCCGATCCTCGGCCCGCAGAAGATCGCCGAGGTCGCCGCCTACGTCCACGGCTCCGGGGGCGGGCAGTAAGGTGATCATCGAGACCGCCCGCACGTGGGTGTACCCGGCGGCGGTCAAGGGGCGCTTCCAGCGCCTCCACCGCGCCACCGGGTTGGCGCTGCAGGCGATCCTCTTCCTCACGCCGTGGATCCAGGTCGCCGGCCGCCCGCTCTTCCAGGTAGACATCGCCGGTCGGCGACTGTACGCCTTCGGGGCCACCTTCACCCCGGCCGACAACGTGCTGCTGGTGCTGCTCGGCCTCGGCGCTACCTTCGCCCTGTTCTTGTTCACGGCAGTCTTCGGGCGCCTGTGGTGCGGCTACGCCTGCCCGCAGACCGTTTTCCTGGAGGAGTGGATCCGCCCGGTCGAGGCCTTCTTCGAGGGTGACCGCGGACGACGTCGCGCGCGGGATCGACGAGGCTGGACGGTCGACAAGGCGTGGCGCAAGCTCGGGAAGTGGACGACATTCGCCGCCCTCTCGGGGCTGGTGGCCATGACCTTCGTGAGCTGGTTCGCGGGCGCGAGGATGCTCTGGACGGGCCAGTCGGGCACGCTGGCCTACGCCGTGGTGGCGTTCCTCGCCGCCGTGATGTTCTGGGACTTCGCCTGGTTCCGGGAGCAGTTCTGCAATTTCCTCTGTCCCTACGCGCGACTCCAGGGCGTGCTCTGCGACGACCACAGCCTGGTGGTGGCCTACGACCAGGGCCGGGGCGAGCCGCGCGGCAAGGGCGCCGAACCGGGCGCCTGCATCGACTGCCTCAAGTGCGTGGCGGTCTGCCCGCAGGGCATCGACATCCGCGACGGTTTCCAACTCGAGTGCGTGACCTGCGCGCGCTGCGTCGACGCCTGCGAAGGGGTGATGGGCCGGCTGGGGCAGACGTCGCTGGTTTCGTACGCCACGCAGTCGGGTGAGACCCGTGTCGTCCGCGCGCGCACGGTGGTGTACGGCGCCCTGGCCGGGCTCGCCGCCGTGGCCTTCCTCGCGGTGCTCTCCGGTCACGACGCGGTCGACGGCCACATCAGCCGCAGCCCGGGTTCGTTGTTCACCATCGACGGCGACGGCTACACGCGGAACACCTACCTCCTCCGACTGACCAGCCACGAGCAGGCGACCGGCGAGTGGGCGGTCGAGGTCCAGGGTCTCCCGGCCACCTCGCAGCTCAGCGCCCCCGCGATCCGCCTGGCGCCCTCGGCCACGGCCACCGTGCCCGTCGTCGTCCGCGTGCCCCCGGGGGCCCTGGCCAGCCGCAGCACCCCGCTCCGCGTGCGGGTGTACTCGGAGAGCGAGGAGTTGTGGATGACGACCAGCTTCCTCGCCGAGGGGGGCTAGTGCGCTGGCCGGTGGGCATCACCCTGGGACTGCTGGCGGTGATCGCGGTCAACCTGGCCGTGGCCTACCTCGCGATCCACGGCGCCGACCCGGTCGATCCCACCTACGCGGCGGAGGCCCGTTGACGGCCCCCCTCGCCCGCACCAGCGCGTGTCCTCACTGCGCCACCCCCACCGACGACGGCGACTACTGCTGCGCCGGTTGCCAAGCCGCCGCCGCGTTGCTCCGGGAGGCCGGTCTCGACGGCCGCTACTACCGGCTGCGGGCCCGGCCGGCGCCGCGACCGGGTGGGCAGGCGCTGCCGGAGATCACCACCACCGAACTGCCCGGAGGAAGGCGCGAGCTTCGCGTGGCGGTCGACGGGTTGAGCTGCGCCTCCTGCACCTGGGTGGCCGAGACCCTCCTGGCCCGGGCCGAGGGCGTCGACAGCGCCTTCGTCAGCTACGGCAGCGGCCACGCCACGGTGGTCTTCCGCCCCGGGCTCACCTCGCCGGACCGCCTCCTGGCGCCGCTGGTGGCGGTGGGATGGCGGGTGCGGCCGGTGGGCGGCGACCCCGCGCCCGACAACACCCTCGTCCCGCGCCTGGGCGTCGCGGCCTTCGGGGCGATGAACGTCATGCTCGTGAGCGCCGGGGTGTACGCCGGCTGGCTCGACGGCATGGCTCCGGCCTGGCAAAGGCTGTTCGGGTGGTGGTCGTTGCTCATCGCGACGCCCGTCGCCACCTGGGCGGCGCTGCCCTTCTACCGGGCGGCGTGGGCGGCGCTGCGGGCCCGTCGGCCCCACGTCGACATCCCGGTGAGCCTCGGCGTGGTGGTCATGTACGCGCACGGGACCTGGGCCGCCGTGGTTGGCGCCGACGGCTACCTCGACTCGATGACCATGCTGGTGGCGCTGCTGCTCGGGGCGCGGATGATGGAGTCGCGCGGCCGGCGCGCCGCCGCGAGCGCGGCACGGGCACTGGGAGCCATGGCGCCCTCCCGAGCCCGGAGAATCACGCCCGACGGCGTGGAGGACGTGACCACCGCGGCGCTCGCCCCCGGTGACCGGGTGGTCGTGGCCCAGGGCGAGGAGGTGCCCGCCGACGGCGTGGTGGAGCAGGGCCAGGCCCTGGCGCAGTTGGCGCTGCTCACGGGCGAGTCGGCGCCGCGCCGGGCTGGGCCGGGCGACGACGTCGTCGCCGGGGCGCTCCTGGTCGACGGCAACCTCGTCGTCAACGTCGTGGCCGTAGGCGAGCACT
>CAYHRZ010000561.1:0-3689 GCA_964359125.1 uncultured Klebsiella sp.
GACCTCGATGCCACCTCCTTCCCCGGCGCCGTAGAACTGTGTGACGGTCGCGACAACGACTGCAACGACACGGTGGACGACGCCGCCAGCGACGCGGTGGAGCAGTACCCGGACCTCGACGGCGACGGGCACGGCGTGGGCGCCAGCGAGAGCCGGTGCGACGGGACCTCCGGTTGGTCGCTGCTCGCCGACGACTGCGACGACACCGACGCGCTGGTCTTCGCCGGGGCCGACGAGTGGTGCGACCGCGCCGCCCCCGCCTGCGCCGGCGCGGTCGACGAGGGGGACCCCCCCGAGCGCACGTACTTCGAGGACGACGACGGCGACGGCTGGGGGAACGAGGAGGAGGCGCTCACCGCCTGCGGCGCGCCCGCCGGCTTCGTGCCGGTGGCCGGCGACTGCGACGACAACGACCCCGGGCGCTCGCCGTCCGAGGTGGAAGCCTGCGACGGGCTCGACAACGACTGCGACTACGTGATCGACGACGACCCGCCGGGCGAGACCGTGTACTACCCAGACGCCGACGGCGACGGCTTCGGCAGCACCGAGGGCGTCGCGGCCTGCTCGCCGCCCCAGGGCGCGCTCACCGAGGGCCCCGCATGCGACGACCACGACCCCGCCGTGTACCCGGGGACGACCGAAACCTGTGACTACCGCGACAACGACTGCGACGGCGCCACCGACGAGCCCACCGCGCTCGACGCGAGCACTTGGTTCTACGACGGCGACTACGACGGGTACGGCGTGGCGGCGCCCACGACTCCGGCCTGCTGGGCCCCTTACGGGTGGAGCGCCACGACGGACGACTGCGACGACGGCGACTCCACCGTGAACCCCGGTCGTCCCGAGCGCTGCGACGAGGTCGACAACGACTGCGACGGCAGCGTCGACGAGGAGGCGATCGACGCGGTGACCTGGTACCTCGACGGCGACGGCGACGGCCACGGTGCGGGCGAGGCCACCGCCAGTTGCGACGGGGTGGCGGGCGACACTACCCTGGGCGACGACTGCGACGACGACGACGACGCGGTGTCGCCGAGCGCCACCGAGAGCGACAACGGGGCGGACGACGACTGTGACGTGTTGGTCGACGAGGACTTCCTCGCGGAGGGCGACCTGGTCGTGGTCGAGGTGGCCCGGCAGCCCTACGCAGGCGGCAGCGGCACCAGCACCAACTACTACGCGGCCTGGTTCGAACTCTACAACGCGAGCGATCGCGAGCTCGCGCTGGACGGGTGGTTCTTCGGCGACGCCGCGGGAAACGGGGTGTACCTGTCACCCGACGGCGGGGTGGTGGTGCCGCCAGGCGATCGAGTGGTCCTCTGTTACGACGACGTGGCCTTCGCCGACCCCTCGGTGTGCGCCTACGCCTGGGCCGACCCGGCGTGGGGTGGCGTGGCCTACGACACCACGCTCTACCTCGACCGCGACGACGACCTCGTTGTCGTCTACGCCGGCGCGCTCCGGGTGGACCAGGTGCACTGGACCTACGACGACGAGCAGGGGTACTGGCCCCGCACCGCCACCTACAGCATGGAACTGAGCGACGACGCGCTCTCGGCCACGCTCAACGACGACCTCGAGAACTGGTGCATCGCCGACGCCGCCGACGTGTGGAGCAACGAGGGCGAGGTGTACGACGACCACGGCACGCCGGGGGCGGTGAACGGGGTGTGTCCGTAGGGGCCGGTGCGGTGGATGCGCGCGGGGCCTTCACCTGGGCGCGGTGCAGGGCGGGGACGAAGTCGGTGACGGGGGCGAAGGCGTCGGTGGTGGTGAGCGTGGAGAGCGCGACGAGGTGGCGCTGGGCGCCCTGGGGAGGGGATGGGGCTCCGACGCAAGTTCGACGAGCGATTCTGTCGAGCTACCCGCACTGAATCGACGCGACGCCGCCCCGATTCGTGCTCTCTAGCCACCGATTCAACTCGGGTAGCAGCCACCGGAGCGCGTCCGACGGGAGAGGTCCGGTGGTGCGACCCCTCGCTCCCGACGGCGACACGAACTCGATGGCCCACTCGCCGGGCCGCCCTCGGTCCTCGGCACTGTGCACCCGCACCGGCCCCAGCCAGGGGCCGCGATCCGGATCCAAGGGAAAAATCGCAGCTTGGGCATGACGGAGGTTCACCGCCGCGGGTGCGGGTTCGTAGGCAAAACACCCCAGGAACACATCCATGAACCACACTGTGTCCCGCAGGGCACGGACTGGATCGCCGTCCCACGCGGTGTAGCTTGGGCCCGGGTCGCATCGTACGGTCAGCCTAAACGTGCTTCGAGGGTTCGGTTGGCCGACGACGACCTGCACGCGGCGCCGTTGTTCTACTCCGTGCCGCCCTAACACGAGTGTGTCGTCGAGCACCAGGTCGCCGACCACGTGCTCGCCGCCCGCGCCTCGCTTCGAGAGGCGGGCCACTTCGCGGAGCGCCAAGTCGACGACCGAGGTGAAGCCGCGGGTGCCCTCTCCGGCACGTCGTAGCGGTCCTCGGCCGCTCGCCGCGGATTCTGACACGAGCTGTGCGCGTTCTTCGCTGCCGTGGAGTGCCTGCACGAGCGTCCAGTGTGCGTCCCCGAGCGCGTCGGCGGGGGTGCCGCCCACGCCAAGCCGGCGGCGAGCCGAACCGAACGTGGCGACGGCGAGCCACCCAACCGGTTGGTAGGGGAGGAGCGAAATCTGGACCCGCCCGATACCGGCGATTCGCCCGCTGGCCAGGTTGAACCCGACCTCCGTCCCGCGAGGGACCACAACCCCGGTCTCGCGGAGTGCCCCGGCCTGCCGACACGCACCGGCCAGTTGAATCGCGCTGACGAGGCAGCGCAGACTAGTGCGTTCCGCAATGACGGCCTCCAGACCTTCCTCCAGCCGGATGCTGTAGCGGTGAATGCCGGGGCCGCGCTCGCGCCCTGTCGAAGCCTTCACCGTCGACGGGGCTGGGCTGGTGAGATCGAGTGTCCACTCGGTGACCGGCACAACGCCGGCGGCCGCCTTTGCCAAACGCGCGCTCGATAGTGACGTGACTAGCGCGGCCAAGCGCACCCCAGGGCACTCAGCACCGCTCATGGCCGTCCGCCGTCGGGCCCCTGCCCACCTAATCTCCGAAGACGTCGTAGCAGAAGCCCCGCCGCGCGGATTCGGAGCGGAATCCGGCCGAGCGGCAACGGACGAAAGTGCCCTTCACGAACCGGCTGTCGCACCAGTTCGTCCATCCCTCCTGGTCGAGCGCTGCCGCCTCGAGACACTCCCGGAGGAGTTCGTCGTCGGATTCCATGCCCAGCGCGGCCATGCCGCTCGCGAGCCCCTCCGCGAGCGTCTCCCCCAGCTCGCTCGCCCAGTCCCGCACGGTGCCCTCGGGCCGGTCGGAGGCGAAGTCGGTGTTGGCGTGGGGCGCCCGGTCGCAGGGGAACATCGTCCGCGTGACCACGTACGGCGGGTCCTTGCACATCGGCGGGTCTTCGGCGACGGCGCAGATCACGGTACACCAGCAGTAGCCGGTGCTCGTGGGGGCGCAGACGACGGCACGTGCCCCGCAGTTGCAGGAGGTACCGAAGTCGGAGGGCCCGTAGCAGCCACAGCCCACGGCCTCCGCAGGCGGCGGAGCCGCGGGTGGGGGAGCCCCCTCGCCCGGGTTGTCCCCGGCGGCGACCGCGTCCACCTCGTCCTGCAACGCGTGGAGGAACTGCTCGGCCTCGCCGAG
>CAYHRZ010000562.1:0-3684 GCA_964359125.1 uncultured Klebsiella sp.
ATACCGGCACCAGACCTCGGGTCTCGCCCGGGTTTTGGCCGAGAATGCGCCCCCTTGCGGCCAATACCGGCACCAGACCTCGGGTCTCGCCCGGGTTTTGGCCGAGAATGCGCCCCCTCGCGGCCAATACCGGCACCAGACCTCGGGTCTCGCCCGGGTTTTGGCCGAGAACGCGCCCCTCGCGTCGGCGGGGGTGCGCCATCGGGTGCGAGGTTGGGCCGCCGCACGGGCGCCGGCCGGTGTTCCCGCGATCGCGCGCCCACCGCCGCGGAGCGCAGCCGGCGGCAACGGCCGAGCGCGCCCCCGTTCCGGGGGGCATCGTTTTTCCCCCTCCAACAGGGCGAACCCGCGCGCCGCCTGCTTCTACCGCGCTCTTGCGCTCGCAGTGTCACACCGGGCTGAACCGTTACGAATCATCTGTTGCAACGCCGGGTCTGGCTCACCAGACTCCAGTCGGCCCCCCAAACACCCCCATGTCACTCCGCGACCCGTCGGCGTCGAGGATCGCCGGGTCCCCGGCGTCGATCATCTTGCTCGACGCCGTCAGCGTGAAGTCGCCCGCCGACGCGTCGCCGAAGTACGGGTAGATGTTCACGTTCCCGTTGCTCCCCGCAGGGTTGCTCATCCCGGAGTACTCGCCCCCGTCGTTCTTGTAGTGATTGTTGTACTTCCACGTCAGCGCCCCACTGGCCAGGGTCACCGCGTACCCGGCGCGGTTCTTGTACACCACGCTGTTGCGCACGCCGTCGCCGGTGTCGCCGGAGACATAGATCGCGGCGCCGGAGGCCGCACTGTTGCGGTAGAACACGCTGTTGGTCACCGTCGTCTCGCTGCCACTGGCGTAAACACCACCACCGGAACTACTGGCGACATTCCAGTGGAAGAGCGCGTTGTCGACCTCGGTGACACTCGTGTCGGCGTGAAGGCCGGCGCCGCTCTGGGCGGTGTTGCCGTCGAACTCGGCGCGCACCAGGTGCACGCCGTAGGGCACGAGGTACAGCGAGATCCCCCCGCCGTTGCCGCTCGCCACGTTGTCGACGAAGGCGGTGTCGGTCACCTCGGTGGTGCGCCACCCCGACGACTGGTACATCCCCGCCCCGGTGGCCGCCGTGTTGCCCTCGAAGTGACAGTCTTCCACCGGCGTGGTGTCCTCGTCGAGGTACAGGCCGCCGCCGGTCGTGCCCGCCGCGTTGTCGCCCAGCGTGTTTCGCGAGAAGGTGCCGTACTTGTGCGACAGTTTCACCGCGCCGCCGCTGTCTGCCGCCGTGTTGCTCTGGAAGGTGTTGTCTTCGATGGTGGCGGTGCTGGTGAGCGCGCGCAGGGCCCCGGCGTCGTCGAGCGCGTAGTTCCCGGTGAAGTCGTTGTCGGCCACGTAGGCGCCGGACTTGTTCAGGTACAAGCCCCCGCCGTCCTCGCCGGCGTAGTTGTCGCTGAAGGTGTTCCCGGTGTAGTCGCCGTCGCCAGCCTCGGAGTACACGCCCCCGCCGTGGTAAACGGCGTCGTTGCTGCTGAAGGTGTTGCCGGTGATGTCGCCGTCGTCCTCGGTGTACACCCCGCCGCCGCTACTGCCCGCGTTGTCGGTGAACGTGTTGCCACTGAGGGTGAGGGTGCCAGTCTTGGCGGCCACGCCCCCGCCCTTCGACGACGCCTTGTTGCCCGAAAACGTGTTCCCGCTCGCCGTCCCCGAGCAGCTCTCGGCGTAGATCCCACCGCCACGGCTCGACGCGGTGTTGGTGGTGAACGCCGACGCGCTGATGCTCAGCGCGCACGACTTGGCGTAGATGCCGCCACCCGAACTGCCCTTGTTCGACACGAAACTCACGTTCGACGCGGTCAGCGTGGAACTGGTACAGTTCACGCCCGCTGTCCGGGCGTTGGTGACCTTGACGTCCTTCAACGTGAGACTGGCGCCGCCCGTCAGAGTAATCGCCGAGCCCGACTTGTTGGCGTCCAGCACTGTCGTGGCGCCGGCGCCGTCGAGGGTGAGCGACTTGCTCACCGTGAGCCGCTCCTTGTACGTGCCCGCGCAGATGGTGATCGTCGCCCCGCTCGACGCCGCGTTGATCGCCGACTGGATGGTGGCGTAGGTCCCGCCGGTGGCGCACACGGTGTCGGCCTTGGCCGCGGGTGCCCACCCCGCCGCGCTGGTACCCACGCGGTCGGCGTCGACCGGGGACCCGCAGGCGACGAGGAGGAGCAGGGCGGGGAACGCGCGTTCGCACATGGGCACCTCGGGCGGCTGATGCTACCGCACTTCGGCCCGGCTGCGCGCCGCTGGAGGGAAGATCGGCTAGGCTGGCACCCGTGCTGCTCCTCCTCTCGCTGCAAGCCCTGGCCGCCGACGTGACCGTCCTCGACGAGGACTTCGATGCCTACACCACCTCCTCGTTCTCCGGCACCGCGGGTTGGACCAGTGGGTACAGCTCCGACACTTGGAGCACCTACCTCTACGGTGGCGTGTTCGCGAGGACCGACGACACCTCGTCCAGCGGCACCTGGGGCTCCGGCTACGCCCAGGACAACCACCTCACCTACCGCACCGAGGGGTGGTCCGACTTCACCTACACCGTCAACGTCTACCAGGGCGACAACGACGGCCTCGGCCTCGTTTTCCGCTACACGGACGCCGCCAACTTCTACCTCCTGCTGTTCTGCGGCGGCGACGACTGCCCGGCCGCGTCCAACGGGCGCGGCTCCACCTCGCTCTCCGAGGGCACCTACCTCTACGCCATCAGCGGCGGCACGGGCACCCTCGTCGCCTCTTCGTCCACCGAGCTCGTGACCGACGACGTGATCGGCGTCACGATCACCGCCAGCGGCACCGACATCGACGTCTGGGCCGACAACAACGACGACGGCACGCTGTCGAGCGGCGAGCACCTCATCGACACCACCTCGTCGACGCACAGCAGCGGTTACGTCGGCCTGTACTGCTTCGACGACGGCGACCGCGTCGGCCGCTGCTACTTCGACGACGTCATCGTCACCGTTCCCGACGCCGACGGCGACGGCGTACCCGACGACGACGACAACTGCCCCTCGACCAGCAACGCCGACCAGGCCGATGCCGACGGCGACGGCACCGGCGACGCCTGCGACAGCGACGCCGACGGCGACGGCTACACCAGCACGGCCTCCGGCGGCACCGACTGCGACGACACCGACGCCGCCGTCCGCCCCGGCGCCACCGAGAGCTGCGCCACGACCGCCGACGACGACTGCGACGGGTCCACCAACGACGCTTCCGCCACCGGCTGCACCACCTTCTACACCGACAGCGACGGCGACACCTACGGCACCACCTCGTCATCCTGCCGGTGCGTGGCCACGAGCACGTTCTCCGCCACCAACAACACCGACTGCGACGACGCCGACAGCGGCGACTACCCGGGGGCCCCCGAGTACTGCAACGGCGACGACGAGGACTGCGACGGCACAGCCGACAACGATGCAGTCGACTTCGCGACCTTCTACCTCGACGACGACGGCGACGGGTACGGCGACGCGTCGACGACCGACGAGGCCTGCGAGGCCGGCTCGGGCTTCGTGGCCGACAGCACCGACTGCGACGACGCCGACAGCGCGGTGAACCCCGGTGCCAGCGAGACCTGCGACGGCGTCGACGACGACTGCGACGGGGTGATCGACGACGCGGCGGTGGATGCCCCCGCCTGGTACGCCGAC
>CAYHRZ010000563.1:0-3680 GCA_964359125.1 uncultured Klebsiella sp.
TAAGTACACGCGCGATATCAAGGACTCGGCTGCCGCGAACGATGTCGCCGCCGCGTCGACGGAGCCGCTGGCGCCCGGACCGGGGAAAATCCAAACCTTACCGGCCACGCTCACGTCGCCCGACACCAGCAACTCGCCGTAGCCGTCACCGTTGCTGTCGCCCAGGGCGTCAGCGAAATCGCCGGCGTAGAGCGACTCGGCGTTGCCCAGGTAGAGAATGTCGGCGTCGCGAATCGCGACGTCGCCCGCCGGAGCGGGGCCCAGGAAGACGGCCGCAAGGCCAGCGTCGGCGCCGCCGTCGTCGGCGCCGTTGCATCCAAGCACGAGGTCCGGCAGGCCATCGGCGTTGACGTCGCCAGCGGCGTTGACGACGCTGCCCACGCCGTCGCCGGCCTCGGGGGCGCCGTGGCGTACGGCTGACGTCGAACTCGACCCGTAGAACGAGGTTGTCGCCTCACCGGCTGACTGCTCCGCCGCCAGTCCGGCGCTGAACAGGTAAGCCTTGCCGGCGCCCGCGCCGTATCCGTCGTTGCTTGGCGCACCCACCAGGAGGTCGTCCTGGCCATCGCCGTGGGGATCGCCCACGAAGGCCGCCGCGTTGCCGAGGTAGTCCCCCGCCGCCTCGGCATAGACGATCGCGACGGCGTCGTCGCGACTCACTTCGCCGGATCGCCCGGACACGTCGAAGAGGTACGCCTTCCCAGCGTAGGCCCCGGCCTCGCGCCCCCCCACCGCGCCGAGGACCACTAGGTTCCCACTCGTGGCGATGCTGGCGCCCATGTACTCGCCGCTGCCGGTCGCGGTGAGGCAGAGGGGAGCGTCGCCGATTTCGGCCACGCCCGACTGCCCCTCGAAACGGCACACCCGGCTGGTGAAGTAGGCTGTCACCCAGGCGTCGTCGGCGCCGCGGGCACCCGGCGCGAACGCGACGCCGAAGCCGGCGGCGCTCGACGCCTCGCCATTGACCACTAGGGCGGCGAGGTCCAGTGGGCCTCCCGAACCCGTCGCCGCGGTGTCGCCGCTGTCGACTGGGAGGGAGGTGTCCACCGCGCCGGAGTCGAGGTACGCCGGCGCCTTGCCGGTGTCGTCGCCCGGGCAGGCGAGGAGCGAGGGGAACAGCAACATCGCGCCGCAGCATAGCCCTCGCCGGGCTAGGCCGGGCCCTGCCGTGCGACCGGTGTTCCTCCATGCCCACGCTGCCCTGCTCCCGGCGACGGGAGTGGGCGCGGTGGCAGGCTTCGACCCGGTCGCGGCTGGAATCCCTCGCAAGACGCTCAAGACGATGACCCGCGCGGTGCAACTCGGCGTGGCGGCCGTGGGTCAAGCGCTGTCAGCCCACGCGGGGTGGACGTCGGTCGCGCCGGAGCGGCGTGGACTCTACGTGGGTGCCTCGCCGCAGCAGGGTGACGCGGCGGACTTGGCCGAGGCCATTGCCGCCTCGGGGCCGTCCCCGGACCTGCGGGCCTTCGGGGAGCGGGGCGTGCCGCTGGTGCCGCCGCTGTGGTTGGTGAAGGGCCTCTCCAACAATGTCCTCGGCTACGCCAGCGCCAACCACGACTTCCGCGGCGACAATGGCAACTGGTGCGATGGCGCCCTCGGCGGGGCGGTAGCGCTCTGCGCGGCGATTCACGCCGTGGCGGAGGGTCGAGTGGACCTCGCGGTGGGCGGCGCCGCGGACAGCTTGTGCGGGGCTGAGGTCATTGTCGGCGGCCCCTGCGCCGAGGGCGCCGTGTTCTTCGTGTTCTCGGCGGAGCCTGGGCCGTGTTTGGCTCAGGCGACGGTACCTACGCTCGCGGGGGCCAACGGCCTCCCCGGCGAACTCGGCGCGGTGGCCATCCCTGCGGTGCTCGCTCGGGCCGTCGGGTCCGGGCCGCTAGCAGCGGCGGGTGGCGTGCTCCTGCGCCGGGTGGTGGCGTGACCGCCCCTTGACGTGACAGGTCGCGCCCGGTTGATGTAAGAGGGTGCGCGCCGAGGAACCGGATGTTTCAGCCCGTTGGCCGCGTAGACGACGCCGACCCCACAGTTTTTGCGAAAGTCCAGGCCTGTTTCGCCGAGGCGCTTGGACTCGACGTCGAGGAGGTGGGCTTCGACCGCCGCGTGCTCGCGGACCTCGGCGCCGAGAGCTTGGACCTGCTCGACATCGCCTTCCGGTTGGAGCGCGCGTTCGACATCCGGATTCCCCGGGGAGGCATCGAGCAGAACAGCCGCCAGGGGCTCGCCGAGGGCGAAGCCTACGAGGTGAACGGGGTGCTCACCGCTGCCGCGCTGGATCGTCTCGCCGAGATGATGCCCGAGGTGGACCGCAGCGAGTTTCGAGACGGGCTCAAGGTCTCCGAGGTGCCCACGCTGTGGCGGGTGGGGACCTTCTACAACATCTCGGCAGGCCTGATGGCCCAGAAGGCGGCCGGGTAGACCGGGGCGATGCCCCGGCGTTTCGCGTTCGTCGTCCACCCGCTGGTTCCCGTCGCGCGGACGATCTACGCCCTGCGCACTGGGCGCCCGGGACTGGCGCTCGCCCGGCGCGACGGCAGCAGCCCCGATGACGTGTCGGTGATCGCGCGGGTGGGATTTCGCGACGTGGAGGGCGTCATCGTCGGCGTGCCGATGCTGCCCGAGCAGTTGCTCTCCGACCAGGCTGCGGCCCTCCGTGCCATGACCCGGGCGGTGCAGGTGGTCTCCCCGGTGGACGTGGTCGGCCTCGGGAGCGTGCTCTCGGTCGTCGCCGGACGTGGGGCGGCGCTGCAGGAGGCCACCGGGGTACCGGTCACCACCGGCAACGCGGCGACGGCCTGGGCTGCGTGGAGGGCCGTCGAGCGCGTGCGGGCCGGGCGCCCCGTGGCCGTCATCGGTGCGCGTGGCGCGGTCGGCCGTGTCCTGGTCGAGCTCCTCGACGCCGACCCCGACCCGGCCGAGCTCCGCGACTACCCGGTGGTCGTGGGCGCCAACACCACCGGGGGGGCCGTGGATCCGTCGCGGCTGGCTCCGGGCACCACCCTCGTCGACGTGGCCCTGCCGCGCACGCTCTCCGGCCCGCCACCGGCGGGGGTGACGGTGGTGCCGGGCGAGCGCCTGCCCCTCCCGGTTGGGTACCGCCGCGACCTCTGGGGTCACCTCTTCCACGTCGTCGCCGGCTACGGCCACGGCCACGTCTACGCCTGCCTGCTCGAGCCGCTGGTCGCGGTACTCGCCGGCCGCCGCACCCCCTGGGCCCAGGGGCGCTCGCTTTCAACCGACACTGTGCGCGCCTTCGGCGTCGCGATGACAAACCTACTAGGGGTCGGAGGTTAAGCGTTAAGCCTTTGTTTGGCGTCTTTCGCCGACCATAGAACGCCGATAATTTTGGAAAGGATTAACACTTAACCTCCGACCCCTCCCGGCCGATCCAGCAGCATGGCCGGCCTCGACCCCAACCTGCTGCTCGCGGATCCCGGTCCAGACGTTCGCGGTCCCGCGCGGCGTTGGCTCGCCCAAGAACTGGCGGCCGCGTTGGCGGCCCGCGTGGGTTTGAGGGAGCGGGGACCGTTCACCGCCCTGGTTCGCGAGCACTTGCTGGCGACGTGGGCGCGCCGCGAGTCGCCGACGTTGGACGACCTGCTCCGAGCCGTCGTGGAGCCGCAACCGACGGCGCGATTCGGCGCCGCCGTCGACGCGCTGGAGATGAACACCAGGCTGGAGATCGC
>CAYHRZ010000564.1:0-3678 GCA_964359125.1 uncultured Klebsiella sp.
CGGCCTCGGACTCGGCCGCGATCACGCCGGCGCGGGCCGCCTGCTCGCTGGCGGCACGGGCGCGCTGGTCCAGCGGCAGCGCGACCGATACCCCCGCCATCAGGCGGTGCTCGGGCATCTCTTGCATCGCGTCCCAGCCCGCCATCACGCCCAGCATGGGGAGGCGGTCGGCCGTCGCCATGCGGGCCTCGGCCTCCGCCGCCTCGACCATCGCCTGCGTCTCGGCGATCTCGGGGCGAACACCCGCGGGCGCCGGCGCCCGTGCCCGCTCGATGCCGCTGGGTGGGGGCGGCACCTCGTCGCCGGGGGGGCGGTGCAACAGCGTGTTCACCCGGTAGGCCACCACGTCCCGCTCCGCGGCCAGGGCCTGCGCCGACGCCGCCAACCAGCCCAGTTCGACCTCGACCCCGAGCACGTCGAGGTCGGTGGCACGTCCCGACGCGAGGCCCGACAGCGCGGTGGCGTGGACCTCGGCCACCTTGGCCGTGACGGCCTCCACGAGCGCCATCTCGCGGTGCACGGTGTACCAGTCCACCCAGGCCATCGCTGCCATGTTGGCGAGGTCCAGGCGCATCATCTCCAACTGCGCCGCCGCCGCGCGGGCGTCGGCCTGGGCCATTTCCCGGCCAGCAGCGCGCGTGCCCCAGAGCGGCAGCTCCTGTTTGAGGTCCACGCTCCAGCCCGGCATCTGGGCCAGCGACATCGGCGCCACGCCGACGTCGAGCATCGGGTCGGGCCAGGGCGCGGCGGCGGCGGCCCGCGCCCGCGCCCGCTCCATCGTGGCCTCCGCCCCGGCGGCCTCCGGGTTCACCGCGAGGACGTCCCGGGTGAACGCCGACAGTTCGAGCGTGCCGCCGGGGGGGGCAGCCAGCGCGAGCGCGAAGACTAGTAGCGGCATCGACAACACCCGGTCCGGTACGGCGTGGTCACCTTCGTAGTCTCCGGCCCCGGGAAGGTGTACCGCGATGTGCGGCGTCGCGGTGTGACCACGGTGGTCACGCTCCACCCAGGTCGCGCCGGGCGCTCTCGGCCAGGGCCACGACCACCGGGTGGCGCAGCCGTCGCTCCAGCGAGATGGCGTAGAACCGCTCTCGCACCTGCTCCACGCGGCCGATCACCTGGACGCCGAGGGCCCGCGTGACCTCCGCCTCGATCACCGTCGGGGCGGCGAAGACGCCCATGCCGCGTTGGCCGAAGGCCTCCATCAGCGCGCTGTCTTCGAACTCGCCGACCACCTTGGGCCGCACGCCGAGGTCGTCGAACCACGCTTCCATCTCCCGCCGCACGGCGGTGCCCTCGGCCTGCAAGAGCACCGGCGCCCGGTGCAGCGACCGGGGGAAGCCCTCGGCCAGGCCGCTCGCGGCGGTGGTGCCGAAAAAGGTCATCCCGCTCTCGCCCAGGAGGTGGTTGTAGGCGCGCACCCGCACGTCGCGACCGGAGGGTTCGTCGGCGAGGACCACGTCGACGCGGTGCAGCGCCAGCGCGGCGACGAGATCGGCCATCGGCCCCTCCCGGCAGTCAAGGTGCACGTCGGGCGCCACCGCCAGCGCCGGGCGCAGGAGTCGCTCCGCGACCAGCTTGGGAATCACTTGCGACACGCCGATCACCAGCCGCCGCGGCGCACCGGCCCCGGCCTCCCCGAGCGCGTCCTGCATGTCGCGACCCAGGGTAAAAATCTGCTCGGCATAGCGCTGCGCGGTGTGGCCGGCCGGGGTGAGCGACAGCCGACGCCCCTTCCGCTCGAACAGCTTTTGCCCCAGGGCTGCCTCCAACTGCGCCAGTTGGCTGCTCACGCTGGGCTGGGAGATCCTCAGTTGTTGACTGGCCCGGGTGACCGAACCCTCACGTGCTACCGTCCAGAAGTAGAACAGATGGTGATAGTTCAGCCGGAGATTCATATAGTTTTCTGTTATGAATTGATTCGATATTATATCTTGGATGGATGCTAGCCGGGAGCCTAGTCTCCGCAGGCGTCGAGCCCCGGCGCGGGAGGTCTGCAAGTGTTCGAGTCCACGGCGTCGCCCATGATGTGGGCGCTGTTCGGCACGCTGGTGGTGGTCACGCTGGTCCTCGACCTCGGCGTGTTTCACCGCAAGGCCCACGCGATGGCCTTCCGCGAGGCCCTGAGTTGGACGGGGGTGTGGGTCACGCTGGCCATGGTTTTCGCCGGGGTGATCTTCCTGAACGACGGTTCCGAGCGCGGCCTGGAATTCCTCACCGGCTACGTCATCGAGTACGCCCTCTCGGTCGACAACGTCTTCATCTTCATCGTGATCTTCGGAAGTTTCGGCGTGCCCCAGGCGCTGCAGCACCGGGTGTTGTTCTGGGGCATCATCGGCGCGGTGGTGCTCCGCGCCGCCATGATCGTGGGCGGCATCGCCCTGCTCGACCGGTTCCACTGGTTGATCTACGTCTTCGGTGGTTTCCTGGTGTTTACCGGCGCGCGGATGTTGTTCGGGGGCGACGACGAGGCGCACCCCGAGCGCAGCTCCATCTTCGTCGCGTTCCGTCGTTTCGTGCCTTCGACACCTGAATTTCGAGGTTCATCGTTCTTCGTCAGCGAAGCCGGCAAGTGGCTGGCCACGCCGCTGTTCCTCGTGCTGGTGCTGGTGGAGTTCACCGACGTGGTGTTCGCCCTCGACTCGATCCCCGCGATCTTCGCGGTCACCAAGGACCCGTTCATCGTCTTTTCGTCCAACGTCTTCGCTATCCTCGGCTTGCGCTCACTCTTCTTCGTGCTCGCGGGGGTCATCCACCGCTTTTCCTACCTCAAGGTCGGACTGTCGCTCACGCTGATGTTCATCGGCACGAAGATGGCCGCCTCCGAGGTGCTGAAGGTCCCCGTGGCGCTGTCGCTGGCCATCGTCGCCACGCTCATCGGCGGTTCCATGATCTACTCGGTGTACCGCACGCGGGGCGAGGGCACCCCCGCGCCGCCGCCCACCGCCGAAGAGTAGGCCACCACGCGCGACTTGCTTTTCCGGGTGCGGCTGGGCCTCCGGGGGTGTAGAGCGTGCCCAACCCGGGTTCCGCCGTTGCGCGTTCGCCTCGTGAGCTTGCTCGCCGTCGTCACCGGTTGCGGTTCTGACTCGGGACTGGAGCGCGTGAACGTGGCGCCCACGGCGGAGATTCTCGCCCCCGCGCCGGGGGACGGCTTCCGCCAGGGCGAGGCCGACATCGTACTCTCGGGGTTGGTCGGGGACAGCTTCGACGTGCCCGCAACCTTGGTCGTGACGTGGCTGCTCGACGAGTCGAGCGAGGTCGACGCGGAGGTCGACGCGGGCGGCAGCGTGGGCGGGCTCGTCCCCACCAGCATCGCCCTCGGCGACCACCTGCTGGAACTGCACGTCACCGATGCCGACGGCGCGACCGCCGCAGTGTCGACGTGGTTCACGCTGCTGGGCCCCACCGGCGCGCCAACGGTCGCCATCACCGCCCCCGAGAGCGGCGCCACCTACGCCACCGGTGCCATCGCCACCTTCACCGGCACCGCCACGGACCTGAGCACCGAACCCGACGATCTCGTTTTTGCCTGGTCCTCGAGTGTCGACGGCGTCTTGCCGGGCCCGATCTCCGGCGACGGCGCGAGCGCGGTGCTCGCCGCCCTCTCGACCGGCGAGCACGTGGTCACCCTGTCCGTCACGGACACCGCCGGGGCGGGGGGCACCGACCCCGGGC
>CAYHRZ010000565.1:0-3671 GCA_964359125.1 uncultured Klebsiella sp.
CTCGCCCGGCGAGCACCCCGAGCGCACGCTGGTGCGGGCGCTCTTGCACCAGATGGTGGAGCGCGGGTGCGTCACGCCGAAGTTCGCGCGGGCCGACAACCTGTTCCGCGGCCGCGACGCGGACCACCAGCGTGTGCTGCGGCGGGCGGTCAACGCGCTCATCAAGAACGCGGTGGTGCACAGCGCGATGTCGGCCACGGGCCTCACCCTGGCCCTCGACGCCACGAAGCTCGCCCAGGTTCGCCAGTTCGCGCTCGAGGGCCAGGGTCCCGTCGACCGGCTCTGGGACCAGGACTAGGAGCTACCGCGCGTGGGCGACCGCCCCAAGAATCGCCCCGCGAGTTTGTTCGCGCGTCCCCGGGCGCTGCTCGTCGACGACCGGCCGCTGCGCATCGACCTGCCCGGGCCGCCCCCGCTCGACAGGGCGCCCCGGGCCGGCGCCCCCGGCGCGCCCGCGACGCCCCCGCCGGAAGAAGACGAGGCGCAGGCCGGGCCCGTGCGGCTGTTCATCGGCGCGCCCCGGTCGGTGACGCCGGCCCGGGTGCGGGCCGGGTTCGACGGAAGCGACACTGACGCCGAGGGGGAGCCGCCTCCTCCGCGGCACGCCGAGCCCTGGCGCGCGGCGGTGGACCTCGAGTTGGGGCCCGCCCGGGGTGCGACTCCACCCCCGCCCGCGCCACGGGTGGTGCCGCCTCGCGCCGTCGTGCCCGCCCCGTCGCGGCCGGTGCGCCCGGCCGTCCACCACCTCGAGGATACCGTCTACGAGGGGGCGGCCGCGGCGCCGCCGGCGCGCCTGCCCGACCGGCCCTTCGTGGCGAGTGCGCCCGCGCCCCGCCGCGGGGACCGGAGCTTCGCGCCGCGCGTGCCCCCGAGACGCCCTGGTTTTTCGCCCACGGTCTGGGCGGTGGCGGGCCTGACGCTCGTGGGGGTCGGGCTCCTGGGGATCTGGGTGCAAATTCGCGACGAGGTGAGCCCCGACGGCGGCGCGCCCTTCCCCGCCGTCGTCGAGCCTTCGCCGGAGCCCGAGGCGGAGGCGCCGGCGGTGGAGGCGCCCCCGGTCGAGCCCCCGGTCGAGCCCCCGGCCGCCGAGGTCGCGCCGGCGGAGGCGCCGGTTGCCGAGGCGCCGGTGGCCGCGGTCGAGCCTCGCGAACCCGTCGCGGCGGCGGTCGCGACCCCCGCCGTTGCCCCCACGGCCAGCGCGCTACCGCCTACCCCCGTCGTGTCGCCGACCGCGCCGCAGCCCGGCGACCCGCCCCCGGGCGAGGCCCCGCCGGTGCAACTCGTGGGCGCCCCCGCGACCGCGCCGAGCACGCCGGTGGTGGTGCGGGTGCAACCGCCGGCCAGCACCGAGACCAAGCCCGCGGCAATCGTCGCGACGGGGCTGTTGCGGGTCACCAGCAACGTGGCCGGGAAGCTCTACGTCAACGGCAAGTTCAAGGCCAACATCGTCGACGAGGCGGTGCTGGAACTGCCCGCAGGCAAGTACGAGATCCGGTTGGTGCCCCGGGGCGGTCGGGCGATGTCGCAGCGCGTGCGCGTGGACCCCGGCGTGGCCCGGGGGCTGGCCTTCGAGGCTAGGTAGGGGTCGCCTTCGGGGGGCGGGCCTGCGCTAGGGTGCTGGGAGCGTGAGCTACGGACCCGGGGGCCGGGTCCGGCGTTCGAGCTCGGCGTCGATGGCCGCGAGGGCCTGGGCCACTTCGTCGTCCCAGATCGCCGCGTCGAGTTCCTTGGCCCGGGTGACGAACTCGCGGAGTACGTCGATCTGCGCGCCGGTGAGTCCGCCAAGTTTGCCGTCATATCGGAGCGAGGAAAGGATATCGGACACGGCGAACTCCATGTCGGCGGGATCCTCGAGCACGCGTTCCAGGTAGGAGCGAAGGTAGAACGACCACGCGCGTGTGGTCATGTCTAGCGGGGCGTGCGCCTCCCTGGCGATGTCTTCGCGCCGTAGAGAGTCGTTCGCGGGGAAGCGCCCCAGCCACTCGGTCAGCCGGGTACTCTCCAGGTCCAGCGGGTGGGGGCGGTAGTGGACGGGCACCCCCTCGGGCCAGCGCGCCCGCGGAAACGCCTCCCGCACGCGACACAACAATGCCTCGCGCCAGGCGTCTCGCGTCAACAACCCTTCTTCTCGTAGTTTTCGCGGCACTTCTCCACGGCGCGCTTCTCCTCGGCCAGCCTCGTCCGGTGGCCCTCGTCCCCCCCTCTAAAACACTCGTCCATGATCAACTGCCGTGCGTCCACGCACGCCTGGTTGAGGGACCAGCGACGGGACAGTTCCGCGCAGGACTGGCTAGGATTGCAGCTCCGGCTCACCGTCTTGCACGCGGCGTCCACCGCGTCCTGGAGTTCCCGGTGGCGCGACTCGGTGCAGTCCCCCGGGGGCTCCCCGGTGTAGGTCAGCAGCGCCCACGCCGCGTCGGCGAGCTGCTCGGCGGTCTCCTCGATGCGATCATCCCAGTCGTCCACGAGGTCGTCGATGGTGTCGTCCATCCAGTCGAACGCGTCGGAGTAGACCGTGGGACCGCAGGATGGCCGCGAGGTCACGCGCGTCTCGCCACAGTCGTGGAGGCCATCGGGCGGGCCGGGGAGGCACTGCACGAAGCAGATGCACAGGCCCCCGTTCGGTACGCACGCGACGCCGGCGGCGCCGCAGTTGCACGATCCATTGACGTCGTCGGCCGTCCAGCAGCCGCACGAGGCGACGAGGTCGGGAAACCTCGGGGTCAACGGCTGCGCTTGCTCCGCCAGCGCGCGGGCGAGTTCGTGCATCGCCGTTGCCGCTGCGCCCGGCGCCACGGGTGCCTCGGGCAGGGGCTGTTCCCAGCCGGCGAACGCATCCCGCGTCCTGATCTGCTCGAACGCCTGCTTGACCATCGTCAAGTCGTGGGGCTCGAGGTCCTCGTCGGCGGTGCGCACGTCGGAGGCGCAGCCACAGCAGAGGCCGTGGCCCACCCCCGGCCCCGAAGGGTCGATGGCCGGGTAGAGGCTCCGCCCCAGGTGGATCCACGCCCCGCTTCCGCCGATGGGCCCCGGTGCATTGGCCTCCCACGCCGACCGGCCCAGGTCGCCGACCATGCAGTCGTCGCAAGAGCACTGCGAGCGGTCGGCGCAGGCCACGCCGGGCGCTACTTCTTCTGCAGTTGCACCACGCCCGAGACCCACGCGAAGCGCACCGTGGTGTCTGAGGCGGTGGTGTTCTTGGCGAGGTACACGAACCGGGCGAGTTGTTTCGCGCCCGTCGTGGCCGTCCGGTCGGCGAAGGCCACCGGGAACGTGAGCCCGTCGGTGGTGCGCGACGCCGTGAGGCCCACCGCCCCGTCCACCGCGCTGGGCACCTCGCAGGTTTGCACGCCGATGGTCACGGTCATCGCGTTTGACGCTGGCATGTTGCGAGCCTCCAGCGTCTCGCGGGTCATCTCCACCTCGCTGGCGTCCATCCAGGGCGACGCCGGGAACGCGATGTAGCTGTCGGCATTGCAGAAGATCACCATGGGCGACAGGGGGACACGTTTCACGCGGTGCTCCAAGGGGAGCGGCAACGATAATTGCAGAGAGAGAGAGATGTCAACCGCGAGGGTGCGTACGTCGCCCTGGGGCGGTCGAACGCTCTCGCAAGGCGTGCGCGTGGACCCCGGCGTGGCCCGGGGGCTGGCCTTCGAGGCTAGGTAGGG